>CAYYBN010000258.1:0-749 GCA_964470225.1 uncultured Methylotenera sp.
CAGTATAGTAGAGTTATTGTGATAGTCAAAATAAAATTTTCAACTAAATCAGCGTTGATTTGTACATCTCTGTATACAAATCAGTATATGGTGATATACTTGTACTCATGAATGTGCTTAAACAGAAAATTTTGCAAGTATCCACCGATCTGTTTCAGACACGGGGAATCAACTCGACTGGTGTTGACACCATTGTGGCAGTGGCTGGCACAACAAAAATGACCCTGTATAAATACTTCTCCACCAAGGAAGACCTGATTTTGGCCGTGCTGCAGCAAAGTCACCATGAGTTTCAGGCATGGATGAATGAGAGACTCAGTACGCTAAGTGATAAACCGGATGAAAAAATCCAGAAGCTGTTTGAATTTATTGAGGAATGGGTGACGTCGCCCAATTTTTCGGGTGTTGGGTTTATCAAAGCCTCGGCTGAATTCCCCAATGAAGAGAACCGCATACACCAGTTGTCCTCCCAGCAGTCGCGTGAGTTTCGACAATTTATACACAAACTGGCCCAGGACGCAAAAATCAAGGATGCAGAAGGTTTGGCCCTGCAATTGTCCATTTTGTTTGAGGGTGCTGTGCAAGCAGAACAAATCAAACGTGGATCGGGTGCGATTAAATCCGCCAAAAAAGCAGCTAAAACTTTGATTGACCTGGCCATTAAAGCCGCCTGACCCCCTCTTCAAGATTGACTTCTCGTCTCAAGCGCGCTGTTGTGCTTGCCAGCCTGCATGGCGACCGCAATAATA
>CAYYBN010000258.1:759-3182 GCA_964470225.1 uncultured Methylotenera sp.
ACCGAGCAATCCCCCATGAATATTCTGATTTGCGGCTCTATGGCCTACGACACCATCATGGTGTTTCCTGACCAGTTTAAAAACCATATTTTGCCAGACAAGATACATAAGTTAAGTGTGGCATTTTTGGTGCCAGAAATGCGCCGTGAATTTGGTGGTACGGCAGGCAATATTGCCTATAATTTACAACTGCTGGACGGTAATCCATGCGTCATGGCCACGGTGGGGGATGATTTTGGGCCCTACCAAGCGTGGTTACAGCAACACGGCATCGCGCAGACCCATATCAAACCCATTACTGGCAGTTTTACAGCACAGGCATTCATCACCACCGACCAAGATGATAACCAGATTACGGCTTTTCACCCTGGCGCCATGCAACAAGCGCACATGAACAGTGTGAAATCGGCAAAAGAGATAGCACTGGCGATTATTGCGCCGGATGGCCGCGAAGCCATGTTTCAGCATGCGCTGGAGTGTTTTGAGGCAGGTATTCCGTTCTTGTTTGACCCAGGACAAGGGCTGCCGATGTTTAATGGTGATGAGCTGATGCATTTCATTGACATGGCGGACTATCTGGCAGTCAACGATTACGAGTCACAAGTCATTCAGGATAAAACGGGCCTGACACTGGAGCAATTAGCGGCCAAAGTCAAAGCGCTGATTGTGACACTGGGCGCTGAAGGCTCGCAAATTTATGCTGAGGGTCAACGTTTTGATATTCCATGCGTTAGGGCCGATGCGGTGGTGGATCCCACCGGCTGTGGCGATGCCTACAGGGCTGGTTTGTTGTACGGCATCGTGCGTGGCTGGGACTGGAAAACCTGTGGTCGACTGGCCTCTACCATGGGCGCCATTAAAATTGGCAGCCGTGGTGGCCAGAACCATGCACCCAGCCGCGAAGAAATTGAAAAGATTTACAGCCATGCCTTGGTGCAGGATGCCCTGAAAGAGGATCCCAGCCTCGGTGGAGTGAACAGTGGACATTCATAAGGAGTTAATCATGTTAAAAACATACTTTCATTGGACATCAGCTTTACTGGTCGCCGTTACCCTGGCAGGTTGCGTCAGTTCAAATTCTGGCAGCGTGTATTCACGCGAAGATGCAAGACGCGTACAAACGGTAAAAACGGGTACCGTCGAGAGTGTGCGTAGCGTGAAACTGGAAGGCACCAAATCACCCGTGGGGACTATCGCCGGTGGTGCAATTGGCGGCATTGCCGGTAGCGGTGTTGGTGGTGGTCGGGGCAGTTCGATTGCCGCTGTGCTGGGTGCAGTCGCCGGGGGATTGGCTGGCTCTGCCATCGAAGAGGTAGCAACCCGTAAAGATGCCCTGGAAATTACCGTCAAGCTAGATGGGGGCGCACTGATTGCCATCGTGCAAGAGGCTGACGAAGTATTTAAAGCGGGTGACCGCGTGCGCATAGTAGAGCGCGGCGGAAACTCGCGTGTGACGCATTAATGCGAACGATGACCGTATGATGACAGGGGCGTGAAAACGCCCCTGTTTTCTTGGTGCTAACCAAGGCTGTCATGCAACTGTCACCCGTCTGTCACCAATCATTCACATGCCACTCCTAAGATGGCGCTAAATCATTCAGGAGTGCCATATGTTATCTTCGAAGTTATCCGGCCACAGACTGCCCTCAGTTACCCCCTACCCCAGCACCAAAGCCTCAGCCAGCCCCCAGTTAACTGTGAGCATGGCCAGTTGCGCCGAAGAAGTGGCGGAGGCGCAGCGCTTGCGCTATCAGGTATTTGCCCAGGAAATGGGCGCCCATATCAAAGGACAGCATGGTCTGGATATCGACGGATTTGATGCTTTTTGTGAACATTTGCTGGTCAGGGATGAAGCCACCCAGCAGGTGGTGGGCACTTACCGTATTCTTAACCCCATGCAAGCCATGCTGGCGGGTGGCTACTACTCGGCAGGTGAGTTTGACCTGAGCCGCTTGGCACCATTGGCGGACCGTATGGTAGAGGTTGGTCGCGCCTGCGTCCATGCCGACTACCGTACCGGCGGCACCATCACACTGTTGTGGTCTGGTCTGGCACGCTATATGTTAACCCACCAGTATGAGTACATGATTGGTTGCGCCAGCGTTCCCATGCACGATGGTGGACACATGGCCGCCTCACTGTATACCAGTTTGCGCGACGACTATTTATCACCCGCTGAATACCGCGTGTTTGCCCATCATCCATTACCAATTGAAGCGCTGGACCAAGGTCTGAATGTAAGCTGCCCGCCACTGATAAAAGGCTATCTGCGGCTTGGCGCCCACATCTGCGGCGAACCCGCATGGGATCCGGCTTTTAATACAGCTGATATGCTGGTATTGTTACCCCTATCCCGAATCAACCCCAGATATGCTGCGCATTTCTTGAAATAAGTTGCCTGTTACTCCGACACCCATTGTCTG
>CAYYBN010000259.1:0-3173 GCA_964470225.1 uncultured Methylotenera sp.
GAGCTGCGCCCGGACGACGGCTACATCACCGACAGTCTGGGCTGGGTCTACTACCGTCTAGGCGATTTGCAACATGCCAGTGAGCAATTGCGTCAAGCGTTTGCCATGCAGCAAGACCCGGAAATTGCTGCGCATCTGGCTGAGGTATTGTGGAAACAAGGCCATGCCGATGAGGCACGTACACTGCTGGAGCGTGCACTCACAGCCTTCCCGGACAATGAAGTACTGGCCTCCACCGCGCAAAAAATCAAGTCAGCCCTGTGAGTGGTTGGGATTTGGTGCCCGCGTTATCACGCCGCCTTCAACTGGCTGCGTTTTGCATTTGCGCGGGGATGCTCACGGCCTGCCAGACACTGCCCCCGGCACCTGCGCCCAGCGCGGAGGTTCCTGCCACAGCCAGTCGCCATTTTCAGGTGGTCCATCAGGTTCAGCAATTTCAGGTTCAGGCCAAACTGGCAGTGCAATGGTCGGGCAAAGGCTACACTGCCCGCATGCGCTGGCAGCATCTAGCTCCGCAGCAAGATGATATGGCCATTTTCAGCCCACTGGGGCAGCAAGTGGCACGCATCCAGCGTGACAGCCAGCAAGTCAGCCTGACCGACCAGCAAGGCCACCTGCATCAGGCACAGGATGTGGGCAGCTTGACCGAACACCTGCTTGGCTGGCGTCTGCCTTTGCAGGGGCTGCAATATTGGATGCTGGGTGCGCCTGACCCGCGCAGCACCTTCCAGGCCAGCTACAACAATGATGGGCAGCTACGACAATTGCAGCAAGATGGCTGGCAGATTGACTACGCCCCGTTTGCCACCACAACCCATGCAGCCAGTCAAAGGCCAATCTCCATGACGCCATGGCCTGACGCCCTACCTACCGAGTTACGGCTCAGCCAAGGCGAGATTCGCCTGAAACTGGTGGTGCAAGAGTGGGCAGCGACCGCTTTACCTGCAGACAGCGCTATAAAGTAATGTGCGCGGCTGGCCGATATGGCCAGTATGAATCGCTTTTATTTATTTACAGCATCCAGTTTCGCAGCTCGCCTACTCGCAATATATTTGCTGTTGGCGTGTACACCGGTATGGGCCACTCAATGGCACCTGCTAAAAACCTCCCGCGCCAGCCAGTTGATGGTGGACAAACAATCCATCGTCGAACAAGCCCCTTACACCAAAGCCTGGATCAAGGTGGAATACCGTGAGCCGCAAAAGAATGTCGAATCGGTAGACCGTGTCTACACCCATGCCAAAGCGCTCTGGTATTTTGACTGTGCTACGCACAAGGCCGCCACCTTGCAGGTGTTTCAGTACGACGCCGACGCGCTGGTGTATGCTGCCGGGATCGAAGTGAAGCAGGCAGACTTTGTCGAGCCGCTGCCAGAGTCGGAAGTCGAAATTACCCAACAATACGTTTGTCATAAAAACACTGCCGCACCTCCATCGGCTACAGCCAGCCGACCTGCCGTTAAACCTGCGATGGCAGAAACAGTTCAACCACTACAAACGGTGGCGGCACGTGAAACGGCAACAGCGCCAAGCACAACACAGACAGTGAGTGATCGCCCGACTTTACCAGCAGCCAAAGCCAGCAAGCCAGTGGCCGCCGTCACTGAAACCGCGGCTAAAAGTGCCAGTGAGGTCAAAGCAGGCAGTGGCAAAGCCAGTACAGCCACGTCCGCACATGCACCAGCCGCGAGCCACAAAAGCGATGCTGAAAAAAAAAGTGACACGAGCAGCGCAGTAAAATGGCAATATGCTGGTGAGCAAGGCCCTATGCACTGGGCGCAGCTGGCACCTGCCTTTGCCAGTTGTGGTAATGGTCAACAGCAGTCACCCATCGCCATCGAGCACACCATACCGGCCGCGCTCAAACCGCTCAAACATTTGCAAAAATTCCCTTTAAAAAGCATACGCAACGATGGCCATGGTTTGCAACTGGATGCAGGCTCCGGCAATATGCTGGTGCTGGACCAGCAACCTTATCAAATGAAGCAGATTGCACTGCATTTTCCGGCAGAACACCGTATCCGGCAGAAGCAATATGCCGGGGAGCTGCAAATGCTGCATGAGGACAAGCAGGGACATCGCGTCATTTTGGCGATAATGATAGACACCGGTCAGCCGCATCTGACATTAGAAAAACTGCTGGGACAACTGCCTAAAGCCGGTGAGGCCCCCAAAGCGCTGGCCTTGCGCATAACCCCGGCTGAGCTGATGCCGGATAAAAGCGCTTATTACCGCTACAGCGGTTCACTGACGACACCCCCATGTAGCGAAGGTGTGCAATGGGTCATCATGAAAACGCCCATACAGGCCTCTGCTGCACAGTTGTCAAGCTTGCAACAGGCTAGCGGCATTCAAAACCAGCGGCCACTGCAAGACCATCAGGGGCGTATGGTGCTGGAATAAACGCCGCGCAATCACCATGCAGACAGTGCCGCTGGCAGGCTTTATAATGACGCCATGCCTGTCGACACCTACCTTGCTCCATGCAAACTCAATCTGTTTTTACACATCACGGGCCGTCTGCCCAATGGCTACCATGCCTTGCAAACAATATTTCTGCTGTTGGACCATGGTGACCGGCTGACCATACGCCCGCGTCAAGATGGGATGATAGTGCATTTGAACCCTATACCCGGCGTCGCGGTGGCAAATGATTTGTGCATACGCGCAGCGCTGGCTTTGCAACAGGCCTCAGGCTGCACGCTGGGCGCCGACATTGGTATTGAAAAAATCATCCCCATGGGCGCCGGACTGGGAGGGGGCAGCTCAGACGCGGCCACTGTGCTGCTGGCCCTTAATCACCTGTGGCAATTGCACTGGTCACGCCAGCAATTGATGCAATTGGCGTTGACGCTAGGTGCAGATGTGCCAGTATTCATTTTCGGCCAAACCGCCTGGGCCGAAAGCATGGGAGAACAATGTCAGGCCATTGCGCTACCATCCGCCTTGGAAACAGCCTGGTATGTGGTGGTCACCCCTGCGGTGCATGTCGCCACCGCACAAATTTTTGCGCACCAAGCATTGACAAGAAACTCAAAACCATTGAGAATAGCGGACTTTTCAAACGGCACCAACGTGCAGTCTTTTTGGGGGGAAACCCGCAATGACATGCAAGCGGTGGTCTGTGAAAAATACCCGGTAGTCGCCAATAACTTGCAGTGGTTAAGTCAATAT
>CAYYBN010000260.1:0-601 GCA_964470225.1 uncultured Methylotenera sp.
GTTTTCGTTTAGCGGTAACCTAGCGCATTGCCGTGAGGGGTATGTCAATGCCGAAGGTATCTTGGCCCATCTGGAAAATGAGGGGGATGTGTTAGGTGAAGACTTGAAAATCTCCAAGCTGGTGCGGCTGGAAATTCATGCCCCAGCGTCTGAAATCGATAAGCTGAAAACCCCGTTGGCTGGCCTGAATCCGCACTACTTTGTACTGGAACCTGGCCTACGCCGTATGCCTTAACCAAATACTTGATAAAAAGTCGCCACGGCAGCTATTTTTATTTTTTTACCAGCGCTGCCCAATTTTTATCAGATCGGGCGTACAAGTACAGTGATTTTTGTGCTTGAATGGGCGGGTTAAGGGCTGGCTTAACAAGACCATTTTTTCCAGTGAATAACCATGAACAGGAGTCCTCACTATGAAACCCTTTTTGATTACGTTATTGTTGGGCGTTGCTTTCAGCTGGTCGGTACACGCCGCCACCCCGCAACAGGAGCGTATGAAAACCTGCAACGCCGATGCCGCGACCAAAGCTCTGAAAGGTGACGAGCGTAAAGCCTTTATGAAAGACTGTCTGTCTGGCAAGGTGGCTGGTAATAGTCAGCA
>CAYYBN010000260.1:611-3171 GCA_964470225.1 uncultured Methylotenera sp.
TGGTCGCCTACGGATTGGCCCGCATGTTCCAGACCCTGAAAGGCGACGAGCGCAAAGCGTTTATGAAAACCTGTTTGTCTGGCAAATAGGCCATTCAAACTCTTTGGGCAAGGGCAGGTCCTGCGTGTCTGGCGCAGGACCCGCTGGGCTTACCCCGATTGCAATCTGCACCTAAGCGCATGTCTGCAGCACTGATACAACAATACTTCCCGCACTATCCGGCGCATTTGCGCCTACAGATTGCCACCCTGCATGCGCAGGGGCAATTGGGCACCTATCTGCAACAGCGTTACCCTGAAATGCATCACATCCAGAGTGATAAAGCCCTGTATGACTTTAGTATGGACTTGAAGCAGCGCTACCTGAAAAATGCGCCCATGCTGGACAAGGTGTATTTTGATAACCGGCTGACCATCGAAAAACAGACGCTGGGACTGAATACAGCGATTTCGCGGGTGCAGGGTGGCAAGCTCAAGGCCAAGAAGGAAATCCGCATTTCGGCGTTGTTCAAGTCGGCACCACTGGCGTTTTTAAAAATGATTGTGGTGCACGAACTGGCCCACCTTAAGGAACGCGACCACGACAAGGCGTTTTATCAGCTATGCCTGCACATGGAACCTGAGTACATGCAGTACGAGTTTGATTGCCGGGTATTTTTGCTGTGGGGCTTGTTGCAAAAAACAGCGAACAGCGGCCCGCTCACATTAACCGAATAAATCGTCCAGTGGATTTTTGCCACTGCTGGGTGTGCTGCTGCGCGCAGCACGGATGCCAGTGTAAGTTTCTTCAATATTGTCGCGGTAGTAACTCCATTGCGCACCCGCATGTTTG
This sequence comes from uncultured Methylotenera sp., assembly GCA_964470225.1. Lineage (GTDB taxonomy): Bacteria > Pseudomonadota > Gammaproteobacteria > Burkholderiales > Methylophilaceae > Methylophilus. The sequence goes on from CAYYBN010000260.1 coordinate 1,443, forward strand.
AAATTGCGCCAGAGGCTCTCGCTGACATTGGCATATTCCAGAGCGCTACCGTCATCCAGCTCGACGCGTAACAGGCGCTTGACTGCATCATAGCCGATGGCGCGAAGTTTACCGGCGTGGGTTTTGTGCATGTCCATGACAGGGATAGGTGGGCCTTAGTTGCAGCAGCCAGGTTTGCAGCCGCAGGATTTGCCTGCCGGTTTCAGGGTTTTTTTCTGCCAGACTTGCAGAAACTGTGCTTTGCTCATCGGGTTGAGTTGTAGCGATTGCTGTAACTCGTTATCCACCACCTGGGTTTGATAATGCTCAAAATGGGCCAAGTATTTGGCATAGGCGCGGTCTGCACCGCGCAGAATTTGCCATTTGCGCCACCACCATTGTTTGAATGCGAACATCTTTACGCTCCACGTCAACTTACCTTTATAAAGACTCTGTGCCCAGTTTCTGGTTCGCTACGGCGCTTGTCGTGCCGCAACGGCAGGCGTAGCATGGAGTCCTCAATCAGGAGTCCATTGTATGCGAAAACTGTTTTATATCGACTATCCGCAAGAACATTTTGAAGGGCAGTTACACCGTTACCGTTGTGCATTCTGCAAACAGGAAACCACCAAAATCAACGGCTTGCTCGAAGGCCATCTGGCCAGTTGCGATTACCGGATTGCCATGGAAAAAGCCGGGTACGAATGCTACTCAACACATGGTCATCGTTTGGCCAATGTGCTTGATGAGGCCGATTAAGCCTATTGTTGCAGTTTGCAGTGATAGCCACAAAACACAGGTCAGGCATGCATTGTATGCCTGACCCTGATTAATCATTAACTCTTCTATTTACTGGTGCGTTTACGCGCCATGGTCACTGCAAACACACCCATGCCCAGCATCAGCCATGTTTCTGGTTCAGGTACTGCGCTAATCTGATACACCGAGGTGGTGTTGGAACTCTCGTTGGCAAATGCCAGAAACTGTTTACCGCCTGACATAAACGCGACCAATCCTTCTGGTGCCAGGTCACCATCTGAAACCAGCATGTCCAAAAAGCTGACACTGGTGGGGTCGGTAATATCGAACAAGGCTACCGTACCTTTGGTGGTGCGCTCTAGGCCGATGGCGGCGATGGTGCGGCCCAGCAGGCTAAACAGGGAGACGCCTTCAGGCTCGGTGCCTTTGTCACGGCTGCGACCATCATCATAAATGCCACGCGCAAACGCTTCTTTATCGAGAATATCACCGCTGTCGTACACCAGCGTGCCATTGGCATCTCGAATGCTGAATGAACGTGCGCCGGCGACAAACAGGTTACCCGGTGACGAGTCAGTGTTGGACACCCGCAATGGTCTCAGTATACCGGTAGCACCCACATTGTTGGCTGCAAAGCGGTCACCATCATCTTCACGAAAATCGCCCTCGTTGGCCATGACCAGATAGGTTTGTCCAGCGCGTTCATAGCTAGCGATGCTATCAGGCATATAGAGACCTTTAACGTTGGCATTGATAAAGCTGACGCTGTTATTGTTGTTGGGATCCAGTGTATTGCCAGGCACACTGAAGTCTTTGGCACCCAGTCCGACCACTTTTTCTGTTTGCAGGGTATTGAGGTCAATAATGCCGATGGCATTGGCTTCTTGCAGGGTGACATAAGCCTTGTTGCCGCTGCTGTTGACCGCGATGTACTCAGGCTCATAATCCATGCCGGTGTTGGTGCGGATATGGCTGCCGGTGGTTGGGGCAG
>CAYYBN010000261.1:0-3160 GCA_964470225.1 uncultured Methylotenera sp.
AGCTTGTTGCAATTGGTTGATAGCCCGCACCGTGCCGAGTTTGCGCATATTGCCGCCATCACGACGCCAGATGCGCACACTGTCATATTTAGCTTGTCCAAGCCTGACCCACATTTTGCCGAGCGCCTGATCATCGGTATTTTGCCTGCAGATTTAATCGCTCAAGGCCACGACTTTAAGCAACAACCAGTAGGCAGTGGCGGTTTTCGCTTCAAGCACTGGGGGGATACATTGCTGTTACAGCGGATGGCAGATGGTGTGCAAGTGCGTATTGAAGAGGTCAAAGACCCCAATGTGCGCGTACTCAAGCTCAAGCGGGGCGAAGTCGACCTGCTGCAAGGCGACTTGCCACCGGAACTGGTGCGCTATTTGCAGCAACAGTCTGGCATACAGGTCAATACCGCGCCTGGCGCCAATTTTTCCTATCTGGGCCTGAACACGCGCGACCCGGTGCTTAAAGATGTGCGCGTTCGGCAGGCCATTGCCCATGCCGTAAATACGCAGGCAATCATCCGGCAGGTGCTGGTACCGCACAGTCGTCAGGCCGGTGCCATTTTGCCGCCCGAACATTACGCCGGCAATGCCACTTTGCCTGCTTATGCTTACAATCCGGCCAAAGCCAGGCAGTTATTAAAAGCATCGGGCGTACAACTGCCGCTCACACTGATCTATAAAACCAGCACCGATGCCCAGCGTGTAAGACTCGCCACCATTTTGCAAGCACAGATGCAGGCGGCAGGCATACAGTTGTTGATTAAAAGTCTGGACTGGGGGACGTTTTTTGCCGATGCGCAGCATGGCAATTTTCAATTGTACGGCCTGACTTGGGTGGGTATCCAGACACCGGAAATCTATCAGAAAGCCTTTGGCTCAGACTACTTGCCACCCCGTGGGTTTAACCGTGGTGGCTATCAGGATGCCGTGCTGGATGATTTACTGGCAAAAGAAGACTGGCCAGGTGTGACGCGCCGTGTGCATCAGCAATTGCCCTATATTCCGCTGTGGTATGAAGGCCAGTTTGCCGCCAGCCGACTACGCGTACAGCATTATCATGCAACAGCCGATGGCAACTGGGATGGGTTATTACAGGTGCAGTTGAGTCCTGCAACATCAAATCGCGGTCACCGGCGCTAGTTCAGGCTCACCCCAAACAGCTTGCCGATGAGGGCGGTGATGCCCATGGCAATGGCCCCCCACAGCATGACACGTACTGCGCCTCTACCCAGATTCGCTCCGCCAGTATGGGCCGCTACCGCACCCAGTCCACCCAGGCACAGTGAAGTCACCATGCCCAGCCAAACCGGCAGGTTCGCCCATGGTGCCAGTAGCACCGTCAGCACAGGCAACAACGCACCTAGCGCAAAGGCGGCTGCCGAGGCCAGTGCGGCTTGCAAGGGTTGTGCGCCATGCAGGTCGTGCAAGCCGAGTTCATCCCGTGCATGCGCCGCCAATGAATCATGCTGGGTCATGGCCGCGGCCACTTGACGTGCCAGTCCAGCCTCCAGACCACGCGCCATATAAATGCCGGTCAGTTCGCGCAACTCACTGTCCGGGTCATCCAGCAACTCCTGCGCCTCACGCGCAAGGTCAGCTTGCTCGATGTCGGATTGTGAGCTGACCGAGACATACTCCCCCGCCGCCATCGACAGCGCCCCGGCCACCAGTCCGGCCAGCCCGGTGGCCAGCAAGACCTGGGGGCTGGCGTGTGCCGCAGCCATGCCCATCAGCAGGCTGGCGGTTGAAATCATGCCATCATTGGCACCCAATACGGCTGCACGTAGCCAGCCACTGCGGTGTAATCGGTGCGTTTCGTGGTGTCGCATACGCTGGGATTTCCTGTGTAACGGTTGGGCTAAAGCAAACAAGCTCGCTTATTGTAATCAAAAACGCGAGTTGTGGTTTCAGCAAGCGCTGGCGCATGGCGTAGAATATGGTCATGCAGATTGAAATCTTTATCCCGGCCCAAACACTGACGCTGTATGACGATCATGGACAGCGCGTGATGACTTATCAGGTATCCACCGCCGCCAACGGCGTCGGCTGTGTAAAAAACAGCGGTTGTACCCCTTTAGGCCAGCACATTGTACGTGCCAAAATCGGCGCAGGCATGCCTCAAAACACCGTGTTTGTCGGGCGCAGACCCACGGGTGAAATATGCAGCCCGGCACTGATGGCGGCGTTTCCCGGACGCGACTGGATACTCACACGCATTTTGTGGCTAAGCGGCACCGAAGTCGGCAAAAACCGCCTCGGCAATGTCGATACCATGCAGCGCTATATCTACATCCACGGTTCACCCGACAGCACCGACATGGACAAGCCCGGTTCGCATGGCTGCGTGCGCATGCGCAACAGCGATTTAATCGATCTGTTTGAACGGGTGCCGGTAGGCACCACGGTCAGCATTGTTGATGTGGACGAAAGCATAGACCGCGCAGATGCTTAAACGCCTGTTCAGCCTGCTGCCGGTGGTGTTTGGCGTATTGCTGCTCACCTTTGCCTTGTTGCATCTGATTCCCGGTGACCCGGTCGATGTGATGCTGGGCGAATCCGCCACTGCGGCTGACCGCGCGGCATTGCAAGCGCAACTGGGGCTAAATCAGCCCCTGGCCGTGCAGTTCGTGCACTATTTGCAACAATTGGCACACGGTGAGTTTGGCGTCTCTATCCATAGTCAGACCCCCATACTGCCCATGCTGGCCAAGGCCTATCCGGCGACATTGAGCCTCGCCTTGCTGGCCATGCTGATAGGACTGTTGATTGGTATCCCGCTAGGCATCGTCTCGGCACTCAAGGCCGGTGGCTGGCAGGATATGCTGATTACGCTATTCAGTGTACGCCTGGCCGCCATGCCTGCATTCTGGCTAGGCCCGTTATTGATGCTAATGTTTGCCGTATGGCTGGGCTGGCTGCCGGTCAGCGGCATGCAAGGGCTGGCTTCCATCCTGTTACCTGCATTAACGCTAGGCCTTGGTTTAAGCGCCATCCTGACCCGTATGACGCGCACCAGTCTGCTCGAAGTGCTCAATGAAGACTATATCCGCACCGCCCGTGCCAAAGGCCTGAGTGAACGCCAGGTCATCCTCAAACACGCCTTGCGCGCCGCCTTGTTGCCACTGGTGACTATCGTCGGCCTGCAAATGGGCAGCCTGCTGGCCGG
>CAYYBN010000262.1:0-3141 GCA_964470225.1 uncultured Methylotenera sp.
AAATTCTAGAGTGGTGCGGATATGAAACATGTAAATCAACTGAAATTGACGTCGCAATACAGTTTATTGGAGTTTGGGATACAGTTGACGCAGTTGGTACACCCTTTCCGGGATTAGCGAGTGTTATTAATTACGTTTACCCATATAAATTCTCCGACAATAAGTTAAGTACAAAAGTAAAAACTGCTCGACATGCACTTTCTATTGACGACGAAAGAAAGACATTTCACCCAACACTTTGGGAACACAATTCAGAACAAGACATCAAGCAGGTCTGGTTTAGCGGCGTTCATGCAAATGTTGGTGGCGGCTATCCAAAACAAGGACTTTCGCTGATTACGCTTGATTGGATGATGAATGAAGCTAAAGGAGCTGGTTTAAGATTCATTGCATCTGATGAAAAGTACTTTCACGAACATCAAGATGAGAATGGAGCACTTTACGACTCAAGAGCAGGGTTCGGACTTTATTACCGCTACCAACCAAGGAATATCAATGAGATTTGCCAAAATTATGGGATAAAAGTTCCACTTATTCATGAAAGTGTACTCAAACGGATAAAAAGTGGTAGTGATGGTTACGCGCCATATGTTTTACCAGATGTGTTTAAGGTAACTGATAACAGCAATAATGACTTTGTGTATAAAAAAATACATGAATATCAAAATGTAAATCCTATTTTAATAAAAAGGTTCGCCCGCTTAAGAAGCGCTCTTCAAATATTATTTTTTTGGCCAATAACCATAGCAATGATTTGTCAATACCACCTAAATGAATTGAAATGTTGGTCATGCCTTGAGTTGGGCGGAGATCTAGAAAAATTACAGTATCTATGTGGGATGTTGAAGAATAATTGGTATTTAGGCTTAGGTTTACTAGTGATATGGCTGGTGTCTTCCCATGCGAAAAAAAGAATCAATAAAGTGAGTTGTGAAATGTGGCATGAAGAAATTAAAAGCAATTCTTACTGGTAATGAGACCTACTATGCCGCGATTAACTCTGATTTTAATTTCATGTTTTGTTGCTTTGTTTTTATTGCTAGACTTAATCAGTTTTTTAAGTAATCACAACCAACTGGTTAATCAAGCTGGCAGTGATTACGTTGCATTTTATAGTCACCTAAATAGTTATGAATATGAAAAAGTTGAGCAAGTTTGGTCAAACTTAAAAACAAAGAATCTTTTACCCATTGAAAAAAAATTTTTTCAATTAGATTTGATTTTTCCTATTTTTTTTCTAATTCTTAGTACTTTGTGCATTGGTTTAATTGTTAATCTAAGCAAATTTAAACTCGGCAGTATCTACCTTTATTTGTCAGTCGTAATAGCAAGTTTAACGGATTTAGCAGAAAACACCTTGTTGCTTTACCAAATTGACCAATTCACTCAAAACTCACGTATTGATCGCTGCCTGCTTAGTATTACCAATTTTGCCACATCATCTAAATTGATATTTCTTTCACTAACTGTAATTGAAATCACAATTTTGTTTTGTTTTTTGTTGATTAATAATCCACAAAAAAGAAGTTAAGTTGATGAGACTAAAATTCCTTTCATTACTGATTTGCTTGCTTTTTTGTTCTCGCTGCATTCTTCATCTGATTAAACCCTTTCGGCAGCGGTTTTGGATTAAATCTGCTGCCATCTGACTGCACAATTTTAGGCAGAACGGCAGGCTGGTAGGCGGGCACCAGATGTTTTTTACCATTGCCGATTAAATCGGCGCGGCCCATTTTTTTCAGGGCTTCGCGCAGTATCGGCCAGTTTTGCGGGTCGTGGTAGCGGATAAAGGCTTTGTGCAGTTTGCGTACACCGGCCGCCTTGGGGATGGGGACACCTTCAGACTCGGCGGTGACTTTGCGTAGCGGGTTTTTGCCGCTGTGGTACATGGCGGTGGCCATCGCCATCGGGGTGGGGGTAAAGGTTTGCACCTGATCCAGCCTGAAATCATTGCGTTTGAGCCAAAGTGCCAGATTGACCATGTCTTCATCGGTGGTGCCGGGATGGGCGGCGATAAAGTAGGGAATCAGGTATTGTTTTTTGCCCGCGTCGGCGCTGAATTTTTCAAACATGCGTTTGAATTCATCGTAAGCGCCCATGCCGGGTTTCATCATTTTACTCAGCACGTTTTCTTCGGAATGTTCAGGTGCAATTTTCAGGTAGCCGCCGACATGGTGTTGTACCAGCTCTTTGACATATTCAGGCGATTTGACGGCCAAGTCGTAGCGCAAGCCGGAGCCAATCAGAATTTTTTTGATGCCTTTTAGATTGCGTGCTTTGCGGTACAGTTGAATCAACGCGGAGTGGTCGGTGTTGAGGTTTTCACAGACACCGGGATACACGCAGGACAACTTGCGGCAATTGGTTTCGATGGCTTCTGATTTGCAGGCCAGTCGGTACATATTGGCCGTCGGGCCGCCCAGGTCAGAAATCACGCCGGTAAAGCCATCCACTTTGTCACGGATTTCTTCAATCTCGCGCAAAATCGAGTCTTCTGAACGGCTCTGGATAATGCGGCCTTCGTGCTCGGTAATCGAGCAGAAAGTACAGCCGCCAAAGCAGCCACGCATGATGTTGACGCTGAAGCGTATCATTTCCCAGGCTGGGATTTTGGCGTCACCATATGCTGGATGCGGTTTTCTGGCGTAGGGCAAATCGTAGACGTAGTCCATCTCTTTGGTGGTGAGCGGGATCGGCGGCGGATTGAGCCAGACTTCGCGGTTACCGTGTTTTTGCACCAGCGCACGGGCATTGCCAGGGTTGGCTTCCAGATGCAGTACGCGCGAGGCGTGGGCGTACATGACCGGATCGTTGGCTACTTCCTCGTACGATGGCATACGAATCACTTGACGGTCGCGTGGGACTTTGGCAGCTTTGAGCGGGAGCGGCAAGCTGATGAACGGTGCGGTTTCAGCGGGTTTATCCTCGGTCGCGCAACTTGCATCGGCCTTGCCCATTTTCATCGCATACGGGTCTTCGTGTTTTTCGACCACGCCCGGCCTATCCAGTCGGGTGGAAGGCACTTCAATAAATTCAGCCGGTACTTGCTTACGAATAAACGCGGTGCCGCGAATGTCTTCTATCTCGCTCAGCGCTTCGCCTTTGGCAATACGGTGACTCAGCTCGACAATGGCACGTTCG
>CAYYBN010000263.1:0-3113 GCA_964470225.1 uncultured Methylotenera sp.
TACCACCCACCCATGACTGTGGCGTGTTTGCCCAACATCATTGATGTGAGGTGAATATGTCCAGCACGCCAATTTTGTTTCTGCATCCGCCCCGGTGGCTAGTTTGCCTGATGGCGATATGGGCTGGCCATGCCCACGCCGACACCTATGCGCCCTGGCTGACCCAGATTGGCATCACTGACAGCGTCATGTCGGCCGCTAACTGGGGGCGTGGTTTGTATTTGGGCGTGGTCGATACCGGTGTCAAGGCATCATCCCCCGTGTTTGCCAGTGGTCAGGTGTCCAGCAGTTTAAGCAGTTGTGCGGCAGTCAGTTTTAAATGTAGCAATGGCTTTCAGGATGACAATGGCCACGGCACTGCGGTAGCCGAGATTGCCGCTGGCTACGCCAAGTTTGGCTATAACAGTAGCTACGGAGGCTATGCCGTCAAAGCGGGCAGCGTGATTAGCGTGGCGCCCGATGCCAATCTACTGGCTGAAAAAGTCTTGAACGCTTCGGGGAGCGGTTATAGCACTGATGTGGCCAATGGCGTGAAAAAAGCCGCCGATGCTGGTGCAGCGGTGATTAACGTTTCGATTACTTATGGCAACAGCGCCGATATAGTGGCTGCCATCAACTATGCCGCCGGCAAAGGCGCCATGATTGTGTGGGCCGGTGGCAATAGTACGTAGTCCTTGTTGAACGGCGCCAACACCAATGGCCTGACCGCCGCTGCGATACAGCGTCTGGTATTTGCCGGTTCGGTGAATGCCAATAATGCGTTATCAAGTTTTAGCAATATCCCGGGCAGTGGCAAGCTGGTAGTCAATGGCAACACGTAAACAGCGTATATGAATCGCTGGGGTGATGGCGCCGAGAGAGGCGATTATGCCACCCTAAGTCACTGCGGGGAGTAATGCCTGGTCGTACTGGTCTAGCACTTCAATGAGTACACCCACGGTGAGTGGTGTGCTGATACTGTTAGAAAGCGCTTGGCCGATTTTGCGCACTAACGGCACCGCAGCTAATCTGTGCTGGCCACCAGCACCGATTTAGGCAGCAAAAGGGTCGACAGTACCTTGGGCAACGGCCTGATGAATCTGACCACCGCCATTCAGCCATTGGGAGCGCTGACGGTGACCAGCGCTAAAGGCATTACTGTGAATTTCAACCGCCTGACCGGAAGTCTGATTGATAGCGGCGTACTGGGTAGCCTGTCCGCTTTGCAGTCCAAGCTGAGTAATTACACCGCTTTTGACAGTTATGCGCGTAACTTCACCGTCAACCTGAGTGGATTAGTGGCTTCTCGTGTTGGCACAGCGACTTTAAGCCCCTTGCCTGTCAACACCTATAAAGGGCCGATGGTGGTCAAGCTTGCCGGTGGCAGCGAGTTTGCCTACTGGCAACAAACCCAGGAATTAAGCCCGGTGGCCAATGTATTTGGTGGCAGTGAAGACAGCCAGTTCAAACAGGGGTTTGCCATGATGCGTTTGGCTGATGGCACGCGTCTGGTAGCCGGGGCAGGCTATGCCCATCAGGCCGCTTTGTTTGACCAGAATGCGTTGGCTGCGTTATCACTTGGCATGGTCGATACCGATTTGCAGGGCATCGCCCAAGGCGGTGCCATGGGTAGCATCGGCTTACCGCTGGGCATGCATGACCGGCTGGCGCTGTCATGGAGCCAAAGCGCACAGCGCAACCCCTTGCAGGCCAGCCTGTTGCCGCAGGCCAATAAAGCCAGTGTGGGGTTCAGTAATGCCTTTAATGCGCAATGGAGAGCCGGGCTGTCTTATACCGGCCTGATGGCGCAGCAGGGCTTTCTGGGGGGGGCGTATTCAGTTCCCAGAATATGCTGGGCTTGCAAGGCAACGGCCTAAGTCAAGGGTTGGAACTGGCGACCAGTTATCAGTTGACCCCGCGCCAGTTGTTCATGGCACAAATGAGTGTTTCATCTACCTGCGGAGTGGAAGCCCAGGGCCTGCTTAACGGTGTGAGCACCAAGCGCGCACAAGGCCTGGCATTGGGTTGGCTGGCCAGTGATGTATGGCTAGCGCAAGACCAGTTGACCCTCACCATCAAACAGCCTTTGCGTTTGAACAGCGGCAGCATAGATCTGTGGCTGGCGTCTGTCGATAGTCAGGGTCAGGCGCTTTATCACAACGAAAAAATCAGCCTGGTGCCCAGTGGTCGCGCGCTGGATTTCAGGCTGGCCTATGACACGCCTTTGTCAGCCAAGCAAACCCTGAGTGTGCACGCCCTGTATCGTCAGGATGTGCAGCATGTACAAGGCATGCATGATGCCAGTCTGGGCGCCCTGTGGCGGATGCAGTTTTAGACTGATGACGATAGATAACAGGCGTGGCTTAAGGTGTATGCGAACGAGCGCAGATATGACAGCGTGTCACCGGCAGCCAGTCTAGATAGGCAGGGATAACAGGATTACTGGGCGCGTTTGCGTATAAAAAAGGTGAACACGCCCTCTGTTTCCTGCAAGGCAAGCAGGCTGTGTCCAGTTTGCCGGCAAAAGGCGTCAAAGTCTTTTTTTGAGCCAGGGTCGGTAGCCATAATCTTCAGCACCTGCTCAGGGCTCAGCGTATTCAGCGCTTTTTTACAGCGCAAAATCGGCAACGGACAATTTAGGTTGCGTGCATCCACTTCGAGGTCAAATTGCATACATGCTTTGCTCAGCCGACTGAGCGATTCTCAATGGTCAGACCAGCACCCGCCCAGGCCAGTATGCCACCACTCAAGTGGGCCACGCTGGCATAACCTTGCGCCACGGCAAACTCACTGGCCGTGATTGAACGCACCCCGCTGCGGCAATAAAACACTAACTGTTTATCTTGCGGCAATTGGCTAAACGCTTGTGGCAGCAGGTTTAATGGCACATGTACGGCACCAGGCAAGTGGCCAGAAACCAGTTCATGGTCGTTACGAATATCCACCAGCAGCAATTGCGGATCATCCAACATGGTATGGAGTTGTGCGGGTGTCAGGTGTTGGAATGACATACACGGCTATGAGAAAGAGTGGAAAGGTAGAAGGGTTTGGTGGTGGCCAGAGGCAGAATCGAACTGCCGACACGAGGATTTTCAATCCTCTGCTCTACCGACTGAGCTACCTGGGCCCAATAG
>CAYYBN010000264.1:0-3112 GCA_964470225.1 uncultured Methylotenera sp.
CCCATGCCACGTACCCATCATCGCAAAGTCGAAATAGAACAGGTAGAAGAAGACAGTTGCCGGTTAGACAAATGGCTGTGGGCCGCGCGCTTTTTCAAAACCCGCAGCCTGGCTGCCGAGGCGGTAGAGGGCGGCAAAGTGCGTATCAACGGTGACCGCGCCAAAAATGCCAGAGAGATGAAACCCGGTATGCTGGTCAGTATTAAAACCCGTGACATGCAAATAGAGGTGGAAGTCTTGGCGCTGAGTACGGTGCGGCGTGGTGCGCCGGAAGCCGCGTTGTTGTACCGCGAAACCGACACCAGTCAGCAGCAACGCCAGCAGGTTAAAATGAGTGGTGAAGATGTGTACGCACTGCGTGACCGTGGCATGGGCAGGCCGACCAAGCGCGAAATGCGCGACATCAAGCGCTTTACCGGCCGCCAGCGTGACTAGCTGACCCTGAGCGGTAGTTGGCCGGTTTTGGCCACCGCCTGTGCCCGGCACGACACATCCAGTTTCTGGAAGATGCGTTTCAGGTGATTTTTCACCGTGTTGGTGCTGATGTTGAGTATCAGGCCAATTTCAAGATTGGTTTTGCCACCACGCACCCAGTGCAAAATTTCCTGTTCGCGGTCAGATAAATGGCCCTGTGTCAGATGCTCAAACAACACCTCTTCATGCCTGTGGTTGGTCAGGTAGCCGATGCGGCGCATGGCCGCATCCACATGCGGCATTAGCATGCCCAGCGCTTGTTCGGGGGGTGAAAAGCGGGCGTGGCGGTCAAAGAACACGTAGATACAGTCCTCCTTGCCGCGGGCATCGCGAAAGCCGAACACCAGCAAGGAGTGCATACCAGACAGCGCTTTGGTAAAGTGACCCGGTGCCTGCGCATGCATGCCACTGGCATCAAATTGGTCAATGACAAACCATTTTTCGTCGTGCTTGAGCCAGCGCTTGTAGAAATTGCACATCAGATAATTGACGATAGCTGAATCTTCCAGCAGACGTTGGGTCGTAAGGTGAGGGACTGCCGAGGTGACATCAAACTTGAGGTCGCCGGTGTCGAAGTTGCCCCAGGCAGACAATAGCATGTCATGGCGCACCAGCGGATGCACATCGCGCTGCATCCACATGAAGAATTCCTGATGCCGCTGAATGGCATACGATTTCTGGATGGTTCTTAGCAACATTTCCCAACGGGGCAGTGTGGTTTTTTCCAGCATGGCATCATCTTTGTGAGCGTTAACAGGTGCCAGGCCTGTGCTCAAAATGGATAGACAGACCTGCATGATTTAGCTGGTTTATCGGCAATTTGCGCAGGTTCTTGAGTGTTGTGCAGGGGCTAAAAACATTGCGCCTGCGCGGAATAGTGATGGTGGCAGGTGTATCTGGCAAAACTGGTGTGGATGTGTAAATGGGTAAATTGAATAAACTTGCAGGGGGCGTGCGTTACCCCAGTCACAAAGAATGGCAGTTGCTAAAACGTCTGCCGAAATGGTGTTTGCTGGGCACCTTGATGTTTTCTGCGCCGCTGATGCATGCCTGGTGGCAAGATGCTGACATTCTGAATCATGACCTGGAACGCTTGTCGATTTTTCTTGGCTTGCTATTCACGTTCTGGTTTTTTGTGGGTGCCGCTGTCATCGGCTTGCTGGTCATCATCATCATGAAGGGGCCGGGCTATGTGGCGGACCCCTACTACTTGCCTAAAGAGGACAAGCGGCTGGAAAACCGGCCTGATCGTAAATAAGTGCTTGATGTCATTTGCGCTAAGCGTATATAATCGCGTGTTTTTCCACCTTGCCACACCTGACTATCGCATTCGGGGTGGCTTTAACCGTAAGGAGATTACATGCGACACTATGAAATCGTGTTTATTGTTCACCCTGACCAGAGTGAACAAGTGCCAGCGATGATTGAGCGCTACCGCGCACAAATCACCGGCAATGGCGGCAACATCCACCGTCTGGAAGACTGGGGCCGTCGTCAACTTGCCTACCCAATTCAAAAAGTACACAAAGCGCATTACGTGTTGATGAACATTGAATGCAGCCAGGCAGTACTGGAAGAGTTGGAGCATGGCTTCAAATTTAACGATGCGGTATTGCGTCATCTGACTGTTGCAACCAAAACAGCCGTCACAGCACCCAGCCCGATGATGAAGGAAGAAAAAGCCAAAACCATCGTTGGCGATGCGCCAGCTGCCAAAGCTGAGGCAACTGCCTAACGGGTGATGTGAATACGCTGGTGCTGACAGCCACGGTGCAATCCATCGCACCCTTGCGCTACACACCCGCAGGTTTACCACTGCTGCAATTGCAGCTGCAACACGACTCAGAACAGCAAGAAGCGGGGTTGTCCCGAAAAGTACAGTGCCTTTTACCCGCTGTACTGATCGGAGAAAAAGCCAAGCTAGCCTTGCAAGCCGGTGAGCAAATCAAGGTTAAAGGTTTTCTGACGCAACGCAGCGCCAAAAGCACACAAGTGGTTTTGCACATACAAGAGTTACAACGCATACCGCATTGATACAGAATTAAGGAGTTTAAAATGGCAAGAGATATGTACAAACGCCGCCGTTACTGCCGTTTCAGCGCAGAAGGCATCAAAGAAGTCGATTACAAAGACGTGGATCTGTTGAAAGATTTCGTGTCCGAAAACTTTAAAATCATTCCAGCCCGTATGACGGGTACCAAGGCCAAATATCAGCGTCAACTGACCACTGCCGTCAAACGCGCGCGTTTCCTGGCATTGATGCCTTACACAGACAAACACCCAGGTTAATAGCGGCTTAGGAGAACAACATGCAAGTTATTTTATTGGAAAAAGTAGCGAACCTAGGCGTACTGGGTGACGTAGTGAAAGTGAAAGACGGTTACGGCCGTAATTTTCTGATTCCGCAAGGCAAAGCCAAGCGTGCCACCGAAGCTAACAAAGCAGTGTTTGCAGCGCAGCGTGCCGAGTTGGAAAAACAACAGGCCGAATTGTTGGCGGCGGCGCAGGCCCGTGGCGAGAAATTAAACGGTTTTGTACTGACCGTATCGCAAAAAGCCGGTGTGGATGGTCGTTTGTTTGGTTCCGTGACCAACATGGACATTGCCGAAGGTTTGCAAGCCCAAGGGTTCGAGGTGAA
>CAYYBN010000265.1:0-3110 GCA_964470225.1 uncultured Methylotenera sp.
ATCGACATCAGTCTAGCGCGTGTCGGCCAGTTGTTGTCGCAGTTGGGCTTTGACTATAGCGAGCAGAAGGGCGTATTTCAGGTGCGCGCCCCCAGCTTCCGTTTTGACATTGCGCGTGAAGAAGACCTGATTGAAGAAGTCGCCAGGCTGCATGGCTATGAACATATTCCCGCTACCACGCCAATTGCCCTGCAAGGCATGTTGGTGGCCCCGGAAGCCAGCCGCAGCAAACACTGGCTGCGCGATGTGATGGTAGACCAAGGCTATCAGGAAGTCGTCACCTACAGTTTTGTCGATGCTAGCTGGGAACGTGACTTGTATGGCAATAGCCAGCCGATTACATTAAAAAATCCGATTGCCAGCAATCTGAGCGTGATGCGTTCCGGTTTGTGGGGTTGTCTGCTCGATGCGTTGGATTACAACCTCAAGCGTCAACAAAACCGCGCCTTGCTGTTTGAGTTGGGTGGCCGTTTTGCCCGTGTAGGCACCGCATTTCAAGAAACCTTGACCCTGTCAGGTCTGGTGTATGGCAGTGTACTGCCAGAACAATGGGGCAGTGCCAGCCGTGCAGTGGACTTTTACGATGTGAAAGCCCATGTCGAGCGACTGTTTGCACAGCCGGTACGCTTTGTCGTCGAGCAACATCCTGCGCTGCATCCGGGCCAAAGCGCGCGTTTGTATGTGGGCGAACAAGCCGTCGGCTGGCTGGGTAAACTGCATCCGCAATGGCAGCAGCAATATGGCCTAACCTTGCCCTGCTACCTGTTTGAACTCGATGCCGAAGCGGCATTACACACTCAAGTGCCCGCTTATCGCGAGGTGAGCAAGTTCTTGCCGGTACGCCGTGACCTTGCCATGGTGGTCGCAGAAAACGTGTCGGCACAAGCGATGATAGACGCGGTGATGGTAAGTAAAATCGAGGCGTTGCAACAAGTACAATTGTTCGATGTATATCAGGGAAAAGGCATAGAGGAAGGCAAAAAAAGCCTTGCATTTCTGGTACTTATGCAAGATACTTGCAAAACCATGGTGGATGAAGAAGTCGATGAAATCGTCTCATGCATCCTGAAAATTTGGGCAGAAAAGTTTGCAGCGACACTGCGTTAGCACGACAATAAAACACTGTCATCGTATTTACAAAACAAGAAGTTCAGGGGATTTTAAATGACTCTCACGAAAGCTGACTTGGCTGATTTGTTGTTTGAACAAGTCGGTCTCAACAAGCGTGAAGCCAAGGACATGGTCGAAGCGTTTTTTGAAGAAGTGCGCAATGCACTTGAACAGGGCGACAGTGTCAAATTATCCGGGTTTGGTAATTTTGAACTACGTACCAAGTCCGAGCGACCCGGTCGTAACCCAAAAACTGGCGAAGAAATACCTATTTCTGCCCGTCGCGTGGTCACTTTTCACGCCAGCCAAAAACTCAAATCCAGAGTAGAAGAGCATTACGCCGAACAACCCATGCTGGCCCGTGCCTGATGTTGACCTATGGTGGCCGATACACAAAAAATTGCGCTACCGCCCATCCCTGCCAAACGCTATTTCACCATTGGTGAAGTCAGCGAGTTGTGTGGGGTTAAACCACATGTATTGCGCTATTGGGAGCAGGAATTCACCCAACTTAAACCAGTCAAACGTCGGGGCAATCGTCGCTACTATCAGCACCACGAAGTATTGCTGATACGTAAAATACGAGAATTGCTCTACGAAGAAGGCTTTACCATCAGTGGCGCGCGCAATCGTCTCGATGGCATTGATGACAAAACCGATAAGTCAGACAAGGCCGATAAAGCCATTCCACAAGCACCCTTGGCCGATTTGTTGACCGAGCGCTTGCCAGCTATGCCTGTTGCAAATACCCAAGCCTACCAGTCTCCTGTGGATGTTGCAGCCTTGCGTCAACAACTCCAGCAAATCATTGCCCTGCTAACTCTTCCAGTGTAGGTCAATAACCAAAATCAGCTTAACGTAGACTGGTTTTTTGCTTTATAATGCGGCTTCCTTTTAAGACGCAGGCGCGTTTTATATCGAATCACGGGGCGTAGCGCAGCCTGGTAGCGCACTTGCATGGGGTGCAAGGGGTCGCGAGTTCGAATCCCGCCGTCCCGACCAATAAAATCAAGTAGTTATGAAAAATAAAAAGCCAGAATTAATTCTGGCTTTTTATTTTTTAAGGTTTTGGGGAACAGTTTGGGGAACAGTTGTCGTTTACTAGAGTGTCTTTTTTTAAGGTTGTCTATTAGATATGAAAAATAATTGGCGTGATGTAACTATAGGGCAATTAAAGACTGAGTTAGCTTTTCTAGTTGAAACTAATGATCCAGTGGCTGCAAAAAACTTAATAAGCTATTTTCATGATAGATTTTCCGACATTGGTCTGGATGGGTGCCCGCAAGGGGGTATGGCAAATTCGTTTTCTGCACCATAACCTTGATAAAGCAGGGTTTCCAAGCCAACAATCAAGGCCAGCACGTGTTCGCCCTGAAACGTTGGGTCAAACAGCAAATCCAGCGCGTGCATGCCTTGCTTGCGCCTTAGCCCTTCAATTACCATCCAGCTTTGTTTTCAAATACCCAATCCGTCATTTTACGCGCCCCAACCTGTGTACTTTTTGTCAATGCTTCCGGGTGTGCGCGGTACAGCGTCCACATGAGCTGACGTAAATCCTCGCTGTACTGAGCCATCACTGCCCTGGGGCTCAGTCATTGTTGTACCGTTTCTACCAGCGGCGTTATCTGCTTGCGAGCGCCTCTGGCGGCGACCATGCCAGGATTTGAGAGGCACAGACCGATGCATAGCGTGATGGTCAGCTTGCGTGTGAGATGAATGCGCATGGGCTCTTATCCAGATATTGTATTTGCACTTGTGTTTTTGTCACAGCTAGCGACTGAGAGGTGATGCTAGCCTTTCTAATCTTGCAGGCTGCTCAGACGGGCCCGTCGTGTTGTGGCCGCCTGTGTTTTTTTGGCAGTAAAACGAATATCAGCACCACTGTTTCTGGCGTATAACAAAAAGTTCATTACCATGGGATGACCCAGCCGCAAGCCGTAGGCCACATATGGATAATCCAACAGTGGTGTGTCACGGTCAAAAAAAGGCCATTGCGGGCT
>CAYYBN010000266.1:0-3101 GCA_964470225.1 uncultured Methylotenera sp.
ACCGTATTATTTCAATATTCGTCCAGACATGGACGCCACACTCTCTACACGTTACTTAAGCAAGCGCGGTTTGCAAGTTCAAGGGGAGTTTCGTTACCTCGATGAGCACTACGCAGGTATCAACAATATTGAGTATCTTGACTCGGATATTCAAACGGACCAAAAACGGTATTACGCCAAATTTACCCATCAACAACAATTTAGCAATCACTGGACAGGTGGCTACAATTTTGAAAAGGTTTCTGATGACAGATATTTTTCTGAAATGTCCACGCGTATTGTTGTTACTTCAAGGGTAAACCTACAACAAGAAGCATTTTTAAAATACCAAGACGAACACTGGACCTTTAATGGCTTGGTACAACGCTTTCAGAATTTAGATAATAGAACTTTTCAGTATCAGCGCCTACCGCAAATAACAGCTGCTTACACGAATGACTGGAATGGCTTTAAAACAGATTTTGGCAGTCAATTTGTTTATTTTGACAGTTTGTCTGCCGCTGGAGACAAACCCACTGGCGCTCGTTTTAGCGCTTACCCAAGCATCTCATTACCACTCAAAACTTCTTTTGGTTACATTACGCCGAAAATAGGCGTTCACACCACCAGTTATAGCCTGAGTAACAATACGCCTCTTGGCTCAAATGAAGAGTTCAATAGCCTTCAACGTACTTTGCCTATTGTTAGTTTGGACAGTAGCGTCTTTTTTGATCGCCAAACGAGTATTTTTGGCACTTCATTTACACAAACGCTTGAACCACGTTTTTACTACTTATATATTCCATTTCGAGATCAGCGCAAAATTCCAATTTTTGACACTGGGCTTACCACGTTTAATGAAACGACACTGTTTGCAGAAAATCAGTTTGCCGGTGATGATCGTATTAACGATGCCAACAACATGACTTTTGCCGTAACGTCACGATTAATCGAAGCGGAATCAGGGATTGATCGTTTGTCATTCACTATTGGTCAGCGTTACAACCTGAGTAAAAGCAGAGTCAACTTACCTGGTGTGACTTCTGTGAGCCGCAATGTGTCTGATTTAATATTCGGTATGACTGCACGCCTGTCGAATCGACTAAATGTAGATACTTTTTGGCAGTACGACCCTGATCAAAGCAAAGTACAACGCACCAATGTATTGTTAAGATACAATCCCGAACCGGGTAAATCACTCAATGTTGGTTATCGTTACACGACAGATGTCCTCGAACAAATTAATGCGTCAGGCCAGTGGCCATTAGGCAATGGTTGGTATGGTGTAGGTCGAATGAATTATTCGATTCGTGACGATAAAGCGGTAGAATCGCTGGCTGGTTTTGAGTATGACGCTGGTTGCTGGCAGGGTCGTGCGGTCATGCAACGCGTAGAAACCGCGACTGCAAAGGCAAACTATGCAATGTTCTTCCAACTTGAATTGGGTGGTCTGACTTCAATTGGCGCGAACCCGCTTAACGTAATAAAGCGCAATATACCAAGCTACATGCGAAGTGGAGATATTCCTACAACTTACAGAGATCAAAACGCTGAATGACAATGAAACGATTAAGCTTGTTGGTAGCATGGTTGACAGCACTTTCAACACTCAGTGTTGAAGCTGCTAAGGCCCCCATAGAAAAAATGGATCGTATTATTGCGGTTGTTGACCAGTCAGTGATCACTGAGCGAGAGCTTCTTGATCGTACCGAAACAATTCGAGCCCAATTGGAAAAAAAAGGGGGTCAACTTCCTTCGCCGGAAGTGCTACAGAAACAAGTACTTGAGCGTCTCATTGTCGATAATCTTCAACTTCAACTGGCATCCCAGATCGGAATAAAAGTTGATGATGGACAACTAGACAAGACAATAGAAAGAATTGCGCAGCAAAATAATCTGTCGCTGCCGGCTTTTAAGAAAGCCATTGAGGATGATGGAAATCGCTTTAATAAATTTAGAGAAGATTTACGCAATGACATCATCATCGCCCGTGTTCGTGAGCGCGAAGTTGATAATAAGGTCAATATAACTGAAGCTGAAATTGATAACTACTTGACATCGCAAGAAGTGCAAGGTGATCTTGATGAATACAATATCTCGCAAATTTTGATTCGTCTTCCTGCAGAAAGTAGTCCTGAAGATATTCAAAAAGCGCGCGCGCGTACTGAACAAATTAATCAAGCCTTAAACGCTGGCATGTCATTCGAACAAGCCGCTGCAACCTACTCTGATGCGCCCGATGCATTGGACGGTGGCAATCTGGGGTGGCGCTCTGGTCAGCAACTACCACAGGCTTTTTTCGAGTTGATGAAAACTGTTTCGGTCGGTCAAGTCGCCCGGCCGATACGCCTTGCCGATGGGGTATTTATCTTAAAGCTGAATGACCGTAGAGCCGGCATGAGCAACTTGATTGTTGATCAGACCCACGTACGCCATATTTTGCTTAAACCAAACGAGGTGCTCTCCGAAAAAGAAGCGAAGCAAAAAATTGATGGCATTAAGGAACGCATCGATAACGGTACATCCTTTGAAGAAATGGCCAGACAATACTCGGACGATGGCAGTGCAGCCAACGGAGGCGACCTCGGCTGGTTAAGTCCTGGCGATACTGTGCCCATTTTTGAAAAAGCGATGTCTGAGCTGGCACCGAAAGAAATAAGTACACCCGTACGTACGCCGTTTGGCTGGCATTTAATTCAGGTACTTGAACGTCGGAAACAAGACATGTCCAAAGAATCCAAACGCTTGAAGGCACGGCAGGAAATTCGTGCGCGAAAAGCAGAAGAAGCATACAACGAATGGATACGTGAGTTGCGTGATAAGGCTTTTGTTGAATTGCGTCTAGAAGACAAGTTTTAATGGTAGATGCGCCATGTATTGCCATTACCGCGGGTGAACCAGCTGGCATAGGTCTGGACATATGTGTGACCCTCGCTCAGATACCGCTGGCCGCTAGAGTGGTGGTTCTGGCGGATGCGCCAGCTTTGCAAGCACGTGCCCGGCAGTTGGGGCAAACACTTACCATCCTGCCTTATACTTCGGATGTTTCTGTCCACCAAGGCAATGGCAAGTTGTGCCTGTTACCCATGTCTGCTGCTCAGCCTGTCATCGCCGGACAACTG
>CAYYBN010000267.1:0-3073 GCA_964470225.1 uncultured Methylotenera sp.
AATATGACTTTGCAACAGATCGGAAAACGCGTTGAGCTGGTCATAAGCCAGCACGCCGCTTTGCACCTGTTGTGTCAGGCGTTCGGCATGCTGAAACTTCACATCAAACATCAACGCCTTGCGCAGCTCGCGGTCATCTGGAATCTCAATTGGAATTTCCATCATAAACCGGTCACGCGCGGCGGACGGAATCTCAAAGGTTTCGTTTTTTTCAACCTGGTTACGGTCAGCAAACACCAGCATGTGCGGCAAGCGGTATTCTTTTTTGAATGCATGTACATGACGTTCGGCCATGACGCGCAACATCAGAGCATGCACTTGCGGCCGCGCACGGTTGATTTCGTTAAAGAAAAACACTGAGAGTTGCTCGCCTGCATGTAGCAATGGTCCTTCATCTACCTTTGGCCGACCGTCTTCGCCTAAAAAGGTGTGGTAAACAAGGTCATTCGGCATTAGGTCCACCGTGCCTTCAATGCGTTCATAGGCGCCGCCCAGTGTTCGGGCGATGGATTGCAGCAAGGTGGTTTTGCCCACGCCCACGCCACCTTCCAGCAGCACATGGCCACGGGCAAAAATGGCGATGTTAATGGCGCGTATGGCTTTGTCTTGGCCAACCACCACTTTTTTGACTTCGTTTTCAAGCGTGAGCGCACATGCGCGCCAATCCGCCAACTGGGTTGCGATAGAGACAGAGGTCATGGGTATCCTTGTTTACAAGTTCAGCCGGCTATGATGCCAACGGAATGGCGCAAAAGCGTGTTCGTTGCTGTGATTGCATTTCAGGGTGGTTGCATTTAAAAGCCGCTCACGATAATATGCAGACAGGTCTGTTCACTTTTTTCTAGTCTACTGCAGCCGTTCAAAAAAAAGCAAGTGAATTTTTAGGGGTGTTTAGCGTGAATTTTTTTGTCAACATGCATCAGACCAGCGCGCGCATGCAACGCCAGTGCAAGACAGCTATCGTTTATGGCCTATGGCGGCTAGGCTTCAAGCAATGGGGACAACATGCGCCGTTTTACCGTTTGCGTCATGTGTTGATGGGTTGGCAGCAGTGCAAGCACATGCAACAAGATACAGCAACGCTCACTGTGCAAGACATTGGCAACATTCGCCAAATGCTGGAGCGAGCACAACAAAGCGCTCAGGTGAACTTGCCGCCAGCATTGCTGGATCAGTGGTTTTTTCTTGCACTGGGGGCCATGCAACAACGCACGCCCGCGGCCAGTCAGCAGGCATGGCAATTATTTGACCAGTCTGTGCATGCCCAACTCGCCCCTGGCAGGGTGTATCACGCTTGGTTGTCTGGCTTGCTGGTGAGTTTATGTGTGGCCTGGATGGTGTTAGTGCCGCTGAAACGTACCACAGTTATAGAGCCGCAGACGCCTTTGGAAACTGAAAGTTACAACAAAGCTGGCACTGCTGATCCAGTCACACTAAGCCTGTTGAATCTGGCTTACCAAAAAATGAAAAATGGCAGTTGCCAACTGCCACAAGCGGCCATGTTGCCAGAGCAGCAACGTCAGGCGTTTATCCTGTTTGTGACCGAAGGCAAGGTCGACACTCAGCAGGTAGAGCCGTTACGTCAGGCACTGGGCTATGTCAGTTGCCTGTACCCGCAAGAACTGATGCGTCCACAAGGCAATCAACTGCCCAGAGAATAAACACACGCTACAACACACTTGGGAACCCGGCACGTCGGGAAAAAAGGATCAACGATAAATATGCGAGACAAAATTTTAACCATCGCCAGCAGCTTGTTCGATAGCCGTGGCATACAAGCCTCCGGGGTAGACACCATTATTTTGGAAGCCGGGGTGGCCAAAGCCACGCTGTACAAACATTTCCCTAGCAAAAATCAGTTGGTGACTGCTTACCTGCGCGACAAGTCAGACAAACTCTACGCCTGGCTCGATGCACAGCTCAGCTCCACAAAAGCTGAATCGCAAGAGTTATTGTTACTACTGTGCGAGTTGATGGCGCAGTGGATCAGTCATCCTGACTTCCGTGGTCTGCCTTTCCACATCGCCTCTGTGGAGTTTCCTGAGGCCGAACATCCCGTTCACCAATACTCGGTGGAACTGGCTGCCGAGTTACAAAACTACCTGTGCGCCATCGCCCGACTCGCTGGCGCCAAAGACCCTGAAGCACTCGGCCAACAGCTGACCATTTTGTTTGAAGGGGCTGCGCTGGTGGAACGCCTGACGCCTCACGCAGGTGCGGCAGACCGGGCCAAATTAGCGGCGATGACACTGGTACGCAATGCGATTTAAACTAGCAGCAAAGCCACATACGCTTATTTCTACTAAAGACTAAATGAGTAAATTACAGGGTGAAAATGCAAAGCAAATTAATCCAAATGATGGTTTCTCTGGTTGTAATAGCATTGTTGCTAATAGTGAGTATCTCGATTGTTAGGGCTTTAGGTTTCTGGCCTGATAGCCCGCTAAAGGTGATCTCACTGACAAGCATCGGCTTCGCAATTTACTTTCTATTTTTCTCTTATTTTGTCAAAAAATTTGGCGCAAATGCTCAGCAATTCATTTCGCGGAAGTTAATCGCACGGTTACATTGGGCAGCCGCCTGTGTTTGCCTTTTGTTAGCCATAGTTACAGGATTTTTGATGTGGAGAAATTCATATAATCATGACGCAATCATCAATGTCACATCCGTTTACATCGCCATATCATGCTATTTCTTTGGCGGAATCTATGGTTTGCACAGAAGCCAATATTTGTAAGCTTGCCTCTTTTAAATATGTGAATTACGCCAGTTGATAACCAGAACAAACAGCATTGATCTAGATTATATCTTTCAAAACGTCAGTAAGTCTTTATGCTCTTGATTGTCCAAATCGCAAAACTGGCAGGATTTTTGGTCACTCATTAACGCATCAGCTTTTCTTGTGAGCACTTAGTATGGTTGGTAATACCGCCTACTATTCAACAAGAGAAAAAACATGCTAGGAAAAATACTAAGAAAAACTGTATCCTCTACGCGTGCTCCTTCACTTCAATTATTAGAAGAACAAATTGAAGCCATCGACCACTTCATGGGGGTGATTGAATACACAACA
>CAYYBN010000268.1:0-3071 GCA_964470225.1 uncultured Methylotenera sp.
ATTGAGCTGGAAGATGGCCCGGCCAATTTTGAAAGCATCTACGCCAATGGTGGTGAAGGTGCCAACAAGTGGTATCAGGTGGTGATTAAAGAAGGCCGTAACCGCGAGGTGCGCCGTCTGTTTGAGGCGTTTCACTTGCCGGTGAGCCGTTTGATGCGCGTGCGCTTTGGCCCGATCAATCTGCCGCCCAGACTGAAACGTGGCACCATGCTCAAGCTGGAACAAAAGCAGGTGGTGAGCTTGCTGGAATGGGCAGAATTGCCAGTGCCAAATAAACCCCTTAAGCAAATGAGCCCGCACGACAGAGACCGCGCCACGCGTGTGTTTACCCCCAAGGTACGCAAACAACGCCGCAGTTTGCTCGAGGCGAGCAACGCGCCAGCCGCACCAGCTGCCAAAACCGAGCGTGCTAGCCGTGCACCTGCCAAACGCCGTATTCGTCAAGAATCGGACATCAAGCAGGCCTCCATGGAAAACGCACGTGCACATAACGGCAGTCGTAAACGCAGCGACCGGAACCGTGATCGAGGATAATCGCCACTGAATAAAAAAACCCGCAATCCTGCGGGTTTTTTATTGCGGATTTGAACATCATGAAAGGTCATGTGTGTGCGGCTCAACACACAACTGGTAATCGAATCTGGATGATTGGCGACACCTTTGTTTTTCCAAAAGCTGCGCCACAAACCGAGTTCGTCATTCCCGCTTGCGCGGGAATATCGCAGGTGGTAAGTGTCAGTGCCCATTATTTGGTAGCAAAGACTGTTTAATCCAGGCTAATACCCGGCGTCCAGCAAATCTTCCTTGGTGAGCATAAATACAAACTGGTCGCCACCGCTGGTATCTAGCCAGGTAAATGGCAGGTCAGGGTAGGCCTCATGCAAAGCGTCCCGGTTATGGCCGATTTCGACCACCAGTACGCCGCCATCATTCAGATAAGCGCTGGCTTGCGTGAGCAAGGTGTGGGTGTGGTCGAGACCAGCGACGCCGCTGCCCAGCGCCAGTTGCGGTTCGTTGCGGTATTCCGCCGGTAATACTGCCATGCTCGGCGCATCAACGTAAGGCGGGTTGCTGATAATCACATCGTAACTACGGCCTTTGAGCGCGGTGAACATGTCTGATTGCACCGCCTGAATCTGGTCTTGCAGGCCATAGCGTTCGATGTTGATATTGCAAACGGCGATGGCATCGGGCGAAATATCGACCACATCAATATGCGCGTTGGGATACGCCGCGGCCAGCAAGACCCCCAGGCAACCAGAGCCGGTACAAATATCTGCGGCAGACTCCACCATTTCGGGAAACTCCACCCAAGGTTGCAAGCCATTTTCCAGCAGTTCGGCAATAAACGAGCGCGGTACGATGACGCGTTCATCGACGTAAAACTTGTAGCCACGCAACCAGGCTTCGTTGACCAGATAGGCGGTTGGAATATGCTGGGTCACGCGTTTCTCAATCAGACTGCCTAAGTGCTGACACTCTTCTGCGGTCAGGCGCGCATCGAGGAAGTTGCTGAGCGTGTCATGGGGCAAATGCAGCGCACTCATGACCAGCCAAACCGCTTCGTCATAACTGTTGTCGGTACCGTGACCGTAAAAAATATCAGAGTTTTCAAAACGGCTGACCGCATAGCGCAGCCAGTCGCGGATGGTAAGTAAAGAGTCAGTCATAGGCGTCCAGCAGTAACAGTTCCAGCGTACGTTTATAAGTCTGTTTTAGTGGCTCGATGTCGGCCACGGCCACGCATTCGTTGAGTTTGTGTATGGTGGCGTTGAGCGGGCCGAATTCGATCACTTCCTTGCAGATGTCGGCGATAAAGCGGCCATCCGAGGTGCCGCCGGTGGTGGACAATTCTGGCGTGACGCCATAGCTGTCTTCAATGGCGCTGCTGATGGCGGCCACCAGTCTGCCACGCGGTGTGATGTAGGACTGGTTATGTTCCCATTCCAGCGAGTAGTCAAAGCCGTGACTGTCCAGAATGGCATGCACGCGGCTGCGCAGGCTTTGTTCGGAGCTGCCTTGGCCATCCACTGCCGGGCAATAGCGGAAGTTAAACAGGATCTCGACTTCACCTGGTACCACGTTGGTGGCGCCAGTGCCGCCGTTCATATTGGAAATCTGCCACGAGGTGGGCGGGAAGTATTCGTTGCCGTTGTCCCAAACGGTCTCTACCATGTCTTTGATGGCAGGTGCGGCCAAGTGAATCGGATTTTTGACCAGATGCGGGTAGGCGATATGGCCCTGAATACCCTTGACGATGAGCTTGCCGGACAATGAGCCGCGACGGCCATTTTTAATCATGTCGCCCACCACTTTATTACTGGTCGGCTCACCAACCACGCAATAATCAAAGGTCTCGCCGCGGGCCTGCAAAGCTTCGACCACTTTGACCGTGCCTTCGATGGCAATGCCTTCTTCATCCGAGGTAATCAGCAGGCCGATCGAGCCGGGATGGTTCGGGTGTTCGGCGACAAATTCTTCGATGCTGGTAATAAACGCGGCCAGCGAGGTTTTCATGTCGGCAGCGCCGCGCGCATACAGCATGCCTTCTTTAATGGTCGGTTCAAACGGTGCCGTAAGCCATTTATCCAGCGGGCCAGTGGGGACCACATCGGTGTGTCCGGCAAACACCAGTAATGGGCCGCCAGTGCCACGCCGCGCATAAAAGTTATCCACCTGACCAAAGCGCATGCGCTCGATTTTGAACCCCAGTGGTTCAAGGCGGGCAATCATGGTGGCCTGACAGCCAGCATCTTCTGGTGTCAGTGAACGGCGTTTGAGCAGGTCGATGGCAAGGTCTAAAGTCTTGGACATGGTGTGGGGTTTACTCAACAAGGTGGAAAATACGTTGATAGTTGGCTTCGCTGAATCCTACCGCCAACAACTGCTGGCCTTTAACCAGTACGGGCCGTTTGATGATCGAAGTGTGCAACTGCATCAGTGCCAGTGCAGTACTGGCATCCGTCACGGCCTGTTTTTCACTGTCTGACAGGTTACGCCAGGTCATGCCGCTGCGGTTGACCAGTGTTTCCCAAGGCTGTTGTTGCAGCCAACTGTAAGCAGTGGCCGCA
>CAYYBN010000269.1:0-3015 GCA_964470225.1 uncultured Methylotenera sp.
TAACTTAACGCCAGTTGAGTGTCTGGTGGGCCTGTGTAGCGAACAAGACTGGTCAGGGTAGGGCGGTCTTTCAACTGGGCAGGTACCCTAGGATAAAGGATACGCCCGGGCAAGCCAGTTTCGATACGGTCACCAATTTTAAGTACTATGCCATCGCGCGCTGATAATACAGTGGCAGTTTCCAAGGTTTCAGTAGCGGTGACCGGATGAGTTTTGACAATGGTCACAGTCTGGCCAACATATTTTTGCAGCAAGGTTTGTGGTGTCAACAGATCAAAGTCAAAGTTCTGTTCCAGCACTTGTAGACTTTGAAGACTGTCCAGCGTCTGTAACAAGGCTGTTTCCGGTTTAATCAGCGCGCTGACATCTCGGATAGATACGGCATGCGTACCTGCAGGTAAGCGTAGCGTGCGTGTATCGCGAACCAAGGCCAGGTCTTGGTTGTAAATGGTCACACTGACTTGGGTTTGGTCAACTTGATTGCTGATGACATCTGGATGCGCTTCAGCCAAGACAGCGAAATTGGTAAAAATGGCACCAACCAGACAGCAGATTTTAAAAATTTGCCGCAATTTATTTAACCCCTGATGTTAAGATAGTAGTTCATTAAATCACTAGTTTCATTATTTATGAAGCGATCACTTTTGAATATTCAATAGAATATGAATCGTATTACCGCATTTTTACTCGTATTGTGTCTGCAGGCTTGCACCTCTAACCAGGCTGAACTCGAACAACACATCAAAAACGGACATGACTTTATCCAGAGTGGACATCCAGAAAAGGCGCTGGGTGAGTTTAGGGATGCGCTGGAATTTGATGACAAAAATCTGGTCGCCTTGTCGGGTTTGATGCTGGCCAACGAAAAAGTAGGCAACTATATCAATATGTTAAAAACAGGTAAGCAGATTCTTGCACTGTATCCTGATGACATTGATACCCACATCAAGATTGCCACCTTATACCTGAATGCAAGCATGCGCGACGATGCTGAAAAAGAAATTCTCATCCTTGAGAAACTGACTCAGTCAAAGGTAAACGCGCAGGTGCTTTCGCTCAGGGCGTCATTGCAACTGGCTAAACACAAAGTGGTGGATGCCCAAGATTACGCAGAGCGTGCGATTGCCACAGATGCCAATAATCCTTATGCCTACATCGTGTTAGCAAAGATTGCTGCAGATGCCAATGATTTACCAAAAGCCATTAATTTCGTTGACGCTTCCATCGCGAAAAATCCAGACAATACGGATTTGCTGATGGCACGTATGACCTTGCTAGAGCAAATGCATGATAAGGAGAGACTGGAACACACGTTGGTTAAGCTTGTAAACCTGACGCCGACCAACCTGGATATAAAAAAACGCCTGATTCAGTTTTACATTGAAGATAAAAGCTATGCGAAAGCCACGGTGTTGGTAAAAGAACTGATTAAAAGTAATTCGCATGATATTGATATGCAGCTGACTTTGGTTCAGTTAATTTTACTGGACAGTGGTGCCGATAAAGCCATAGACCAAATTGATATGCTCATCAAAGACTATCCTGAAAGTATTGAATTCAAGCTTGCCAAATATGCCTTGCTTAGGGAATACAGCGATTATGGAAAGGCGCAGGCAACCATTGAGAACATTATTGCCAGTTCCGCGGACATCAACCAAAGAAACAAAGCCATTTCTGTTTATGCGAATGACCTGATTGATTTGGGCTTTAAAAAACAGGGCGAAGACCTGATTGAGCAGGTGCTGGTCGAAGACAAGGGTAATAGCGATGCCTTGATGGTCAAGGGTAAGTTAAATGTGATGGATGGTCAGCTCCCTGCAGCGATTATCATTTATCGGGAATTGCTGGATGACTACCCGAACTCTATCCCTGTTCTGGAGGCGTTGGCTAATTGTTACGAATTGTCTGGCTCAATTGATTTGGCCAACCAGCTGTATTACCAGCGTTACAAATCGGATGCTTTAAATAAAGAGGTGCGTACCCGCTATATACAGTTTTTAAGCAAGTATAAACACCAGGAAATGATTAGAAATATTTTGTCTGAACTTGTGATCAAGAATCCGGGTGACTTAGATCTGGTGCAAGAGTATGCCACTTTTGAAATTAGTCAGAATAATGTCAAGAAAGTAAACGAGATTGTCGAAAAGTTAATGCAAAACCCTGCCATCAGCTGGCTGGGTTATAAAATCAGAGCAGATTTGTTGCAGTCACACAAAAAGTATCAGGATGCGCTGGACCAATTAAAACTAGCCATGCAAAAAACTGACCACCAAGCCTTGTTATTCAAGGCTGTTGTAGAGACTTATATGCTGTTGGGAGATAAGCGTGCTGCGCTAAGTTTCATAACAAACCGCGTCAATCAGCAACCAAATGACTATGACTTGCGTTTACTGCAAGCCAGCACTTATGACAAATATGAACTAACCACAGCCGAGACCCTATATAAAAAGCTCATCGACCTTCATCCAGATAGGCTGGATGCCTACCTAGATTTATCTAGGTTGTATCAGCGTAATGGTCGCTATGCAAAAGCAGAGCAGTTGTTGCTCGAGGCATTAAATAAAAAGACTGCTAACAAGGAACTGCAGTTTGCATTGGCGAATGTTTATTATTTTCAGCGCAAGTTTGAAGCTGCACTCAAACAGTATTCTGACCTTGCACAACGGTATCCGAATGAGATTGCGATTAAAAGTAATTTTGCATTGCTTTTACTAAATCATCGTAATGATCAGGCCTCCTATGAGCGTGCGTATTATTTGAGCCAGTCGATTGGTGCCAGTGACAATCCGGAAATTGTTGATATCATAGGTTGGTCTGCATACAAAGTAGGTAAGTTATCCAAAGCTATTCCTATGCTGGAAACTGCAGCCAAAAACGACAGCAAAAATGGATTAATCCAATACCATCTTGCCAAAGCGTATGCGGCATTACCAACTTATAATAAGGCCATGCAAGCCTATCAGGCAGCCAGGGCGGGTTTCGAGCAATCAAACAAAATTGATTATACGGAAGCTG
>CAYYBN010000270.1:0-2049 GCA_964470225.1 uncultured Methylotenera sp.
GCGTCCATTTTAGTCTGAAGTTTATTCTTCGATTGATTAAGGGATTGTATGTTGAAAACCACTGTCTTGTTGTTAACGATGCTTATGACGAGCTGGTCAGTAATTGCTGAAACTCAGCATTTAAATGATAGAACAGCTGATAAGACAAACGCTTTTTTAGGTCAACGTCCATATCATGATCAATTAATCACTGCTCCAACGGAAAAAAAAGAATCAAATTGGGAAGCAGCAACTTTAGTGGTTGAACCGTCTAACAGCGGCAATGTGAATGAGCCGCATAAGCAGTTACGGCTGCACTTTATTGGAAAACGAGCATACGTGCCTTGATAACATGAATTTTTAGTTTCGCCTCAGAATGTTCTGGTTTTTTGCGTACAAAAGCGACATAAAAATGTAAACTAATTTTGATAGTATTTCTGATATTTTAAAATCGTTTTTGATTGGGAAATTACATGTCTGTTCATACCACTCCTTTATCCACCATGTTTGCACATCTAAATAGAGACTTACCAGCGTCAATAGTCGTATTTTTTGTTGCATTACCTTTATGTTTAGGTATTGCGCTAGCTTCAGGCGCACCACTTTTTGCAGGTGTAATTGCTGGCATTATTGGTGGTATTGTCGTTGGATTAGCAAGTGGTTCGCAACTTGGCGTCAGCGGACCGGCAGCAGGTTTAGCCGTCATTGTATTGGCTGCCATCCAAAACCTTGGCTCCTATGAAGTGTTTTTATCAGCTGTAGTTTTGGCTGGAATCTTTCAATTTTTGCTTGGGCAATTCAAAGCAGGTTTCATTGCGTATTTTGTCCCATCTTCCGTCATTAAGGGAATGCTAACAGGTATTGGCTTATTGATTATTTTGAAGCAAATTCCGCACGCATTCGGGTATGACGCTGATTTTGAAGGTGATGAAGCATTTGAAGGTGTTGCCGGTCAAAATACTTTTAACACCATTATTCAGGCATGGGATTACCTTACCCCTGGAGCTGTTCTAATCGCATTAATTTCATTCACGTTACTCATTTTTTGGGATACGGTATTGAGTAAAAAACACCGTTTTTTTCAACTGTTACAGGGTCCGATTGTGGTTGTTTTAGTGGGTATTGCCATCAATTGGGCCTACATTCATGGCTGGTTGGGGTTTAAACTTGCGGATGACCAAATTGTGCGTTTACCAGTTGCTGACTCTCTTGCTCATTTTGCAACGTTCTTTACGTATCCAGATTTCAGTCAGATTATGACATTAGCCGTGATTAAAACTTCAGTCGTATTGGCAATTGTGGCTAGTTTGGAAACCTTGCTTTGTGTAGAGGCCACCGACAAGTTGGATCCTTTAAAACGTGTGACACCAACCAATCAAGAACTGAAAGCGCAGGGTATGGGCAACTTCGTTTCTGGTTTGTTAGGTGGACTGCCTGTAACACAAGTGATTGTGCGCAGTAGCGCAAACATCACCTTTGGTGCTCAAAGTAAACTGTCTGCAATTTTGCATGGTGTATGGTTGTTGATAAGCGCGATTACTATCGCAAGTTTCTTGAACATGATTCCTTTGGCCAGTCTTGCGACTATTTTGATTATGGTTGGTTACAAATTAGCCAAACCATCACTTTTTAAGCAAATGTATCAATTGGGCTGGGAGCAGTTTGTACCATTCACACTGACTGTAGTCGCAATTGTGTTTACTGATTTATTGACCGGAATTGGCATTGGTTTGGTTATGGCTTTGTTTTTCACACTTCACCACAGTTATCGCAATTCGCATTACTTGCAAAAAAGTCAAACCACTGAAGCTGATAGAGTCGTACATACCTTAGTGATGGCAGAAGAAGTCTCTTTCTTTAATAAAGCCAGCATTATGCAGCAGTTGGAAAGTATCCCTTCGCACAGTAAAGTGGTGATTGATTGTACAAAATGCAAATCGATTGCTTATGATGTGGTGGAGTACATTCATGACTATCAGCTACATGCAAAATTAAAAGATATCGTAGTAGAAACAGTAGCATTCCGCCCCCCCAAACATCTATCTAACAAATAATTTACTCGTAACTTTA
>CAYYBN010000270.1:2059-3004 GCA_964470225.1 uncultured Methylotenera sp.
ATACAAAGGCAAATATGTACAGACATCCATTAATTGACAGAGACAAAATTTCTCCAATACAAGCCCTAGAGATCCTCAAGGAAGGCAATCAACGCTTTTTGAATGAGATGGAAGAAGACAAAGATTTCATGCGATTGATTCAAGATACCAAAGATAAACAACACCCGTTTGCCTCTTTTTTGAGTTGTAGTGACTCGCGTGCGCCAGTAGAGCTATTATTTGATCAGGCCTTGGGTGATGTTTTTAGTGTGCGTTTGGCAGGAAATATTGCTTCCGACAAAGCGATCGGTAGTTTGGAGTTTTCCAGCAAGTATTTAGGCAGCAAGTTAATTGTGGTGATGGGGCATACATCATGTGGTGCGGTCAAAGCAGCCTGCGATAACTTTATGGATGGCCATATAGGCGAAATAATTAACTTGATTAAACCTGCTATCCGACATGAGAAAACGGTGAATGATCCTGCACTGCGTAATGCCAAAAATGCAGATTTTGTCGAGAAAATTTGCGAACTCAGCGTGCAATATCAAATTGATACGATCATCCGTAGCAGTGATATTCTGCAAAATATGCTCAGTGATAAACAAATCGGTATTATTGGTGCTGTATACGACATCAGCACAGGCCAAGTTAAATTTATGGACAAGACGCTGGTTGTTTAGTGAACAAACCTGCTACAAAAAACCGATGCATGCATCGGTTTTTTGATTGAATAAACCCAACAGCATCATCATCTCCGTTGCTATCGGTGTCCTTCTTTGGCCATATTGATGCTGTATTTGGGAATTTCCACCACTAGATCGCTCGCTTGCACAATGGCCTGACAAGACAGGCGCGAATAACGTTCCAAGCCCCAGGCTTTGTCTAGCAGGTCCTCTTCGTTTTCTTGCATGTCGTTCAAACTGTGAAAGCCCTCGCGCACGATGACGTGGCAGGTGGTGCAGGCAC
>CAYYBN010000271.1:0-2979 GCA_964470225.1 uncultured Methylotenera sp.
GTTATGTTCAGGTAGATAAACTCTTACAGGAGGCACCACAAACTCTGGAAACCGGGAAAAAGCTTGAAAAGGAATTTAGTCCACGCTCGCTTGAACTGGATAAGTTGCAAAAAAATATCCGTGACGGCGAGGCCACACTAGAAAAAGAGCGCAATAGTATGACCGAGAGTGATCGTCGATTGCGTGAACGTGATATAACCAACCAGCGGCTTGAGTTTCAGCGCAAACAGCGTGAATTGCGTGAAGATATTAACTTGCGTAAAAATGAAGAGCTGGCGCAATTGCAAGACAGAATAAACAAAGCGGTACAAGCCATTGCTGAGTCGGAAAACTACGATTTGGTGGTGTATAGCGGCGTCGCTTATGCCAGCAAAAAAATTGACATTACCGACAAGGTGCTCAAACAACTGGGCAAAAAATAGCCCTGCGCGATTTTAGGCCATTGCTACCGCATATGACGCGTGTTTTTTTATTGCAGGACATTGTCGACCAGCTTGGCGGTACGCTGGATACAGCTGATGTAGATGGTGCCCTGCAAGTGCACCGACTCGCTTCTCTTGCACATGCACAAGCCGGTTCGATTGCTTTTTTTAATGACACCAAATACAGTAAAGCCTTGCAGCAAACGCAGGCCAGTGCCGTGATACTGCGGCCAGAACACCGCGTCTTGACGCCCTTGCCATGTATTCTGACGGATAATCCATACGCTTACTTTGCCAAGTTGGCAGCCCTGTTTCAGGCACCCAAACAGATAGAAGCAGGCATTCATGCCAGTGCAATCATCGCTGACGATTTTGTAGCGCCCGCAAACGTGAGCATCAGTGCACTAGTGGTGATCGGCCGTCAGGTCAGCTTGGGCGAGGGTGTACGTATTGGTGCAGGGTGTGTCATTGAAGATGGTGTACGCATCGGCGCATATACTGTATTGGAGCCTCGCGTCGTCGTTAAACATGGTACAACCATAGGCCAGTATGCACACCTGTTTTCCGGGGTAGTGGTGGGAAATGACGGCTTTGGGTATGCAGAAGAACATGGACGATGGGTTAAAATTCCGCAAGTCGGCAACGTCGTGATTGGAAACCACGTCGATATCGGCGCCAACACCACCATAGACCGTGGTGCGATTGACGATACGGTCATCGGTGACGGAGTCAAAATGGACAATTTAATCCAGGTTGCCCATAATGTACGTATTGGTGCACATACAGTGATTGCAGGTTGCGTTGGTATTGCTGGCAGTGCGGTGATTGGCAGCCATTGCAAAATTGGCGGTGCCGCCATGATACTGGGCCACCTGACGATTGCAGACGAGGTAACGATTTCACCCGGTTCGATGATCACGCGTTCGATTGTAGAGCCCGGCACTTACACTGCCTTGATGCCGTTTCAAAAGCATGCAGACTGGTTGAAAACCGCTGCTGGTATCCGTCATCTGGATCAGCAACAACACAAGCTCAAGCAATTGGCGCAAACAGTACAAGATTTTCAAAAGACACAGAATTCGAAAGAGTGAGACAACGATGGCTGAAAACACAATCAACAGTATGGATATCCACGAGATCCTCGAACACCTACCCCATCGTTATCCGTTTGTGCTGATAGACCGAGTGGTATCCATGGAATTGGGCAAAGAAATTACTGCGATTAAAAATGTCTCGGTCAACGAGCCCTATTTCCCCGGGCACTTTCCATACCACCCGGTTATGCCCGGAGTGTTAATTGTGGAAGCCATGGCTCAAGCAGCGGCGATCTTGTCATTTAAAACCATGGGCACCAAACCCACCAATGACTCAGTGTACTACTTTGCTGGCATCGACAATGTGCGTTTCAAAAAGCCAGTCTCGCCAGGTGACCAGATTGTGCTGAATGTTAAAATTGACCGTATACTCAAAGGTATCTGGAAATATGTAGCTGTGGCCAAAGTCGATAATGAAGTGGTAGCCGAAGCCAATATGATGTGTATTTTAAAGGCCATCGAAAAATAAACCTGCGAACTTCATTACTCAGCAACACCAACAATTATTTCTACGCATACGCATGTCTAGTCTGATTCATCCCACCGCGATTATTGATAAACACGCTGAACTCGACAGTTCGGTAGAAGTTGGCCCTTACAGCACTATCGGTGCCGGGGTGCGTATTGATGCCGGCACCAAAATTGCCAGCCATGTTGTGATCGAAGGTCCAACCACCATCGGCAAACACAACGATATCTTGCAGTTTTCCTCGCTAGGGGCCAAACCACAAGATAAAAAATACAAAGATGAGCCCACGCTGCTAGAAATCGGTGACCACAACACCATACGCGAGTTTTGCACATTTAACCGTGGCACCGTGCAAGACAAAGGTACTACCAAAATTGGCAGCCATAACTGGATCATGGCTTACGTGCATATTGCCCACGACTGCATTGTCGGTAACCATACCATTCTCGCCAACAACTCGTCACTCGCCGGGCATGTCACCATTTACGACCATGCCATTCTGGGTGGCTTTACATTGATCCATCAATATTGCCAAATCGGCGAACACATTATTACGGCAGTTGGTTCGGTGGTGTTTAAAGACATTCCGCCCTATGTGACGGCTGCCGGTTATGACGCACAACCACATGGCATCAATGCAGAGGGTCTTAAGCGTCGCGGGTTCAGTGTCGAGACCATACAACAAATCAAACGCGCCTATAAGGCTTTATACCGACAAGGCTTGTCGCTAGAAGAAGCCAAACAAGCGCTGGCCGAGATGGAAAAAAATTGCCCGGAAATCGGGCTGATGACTCGTTTTCTGGCACAAACCACCCGCGGTATTGTGCGTTAAGTAGTTAACGAATATGGCAAAAATAGCAATGGTGGCAGGCGAGGCCTCCGGCGACTTATTGGGCTATCACCTGATACAGGCACTCCAATCCACACACCCACATCTTGAAATCTTCGGCATCGCTGGCCCAAAAATGATGGGGCTGGGCGCACGCTCGTTGTA
>CAYYBN010000272.1:0-2968 GCA_964470225.1 uncultured Methylotenera sp.
CCTTGCCGGATGAAGGCTATGTGCCTTTTCTGCAAACCGATGTGGCGATTAACCCTGGCAACTCGGGTGGCCCGCTGTTTAACCTCAATGGCGAGGTCATTGGCATCAACTCGCAAATATACAGCCGCAGTGGCGGTTATCAGGGCTTGTCTTTCGCCATCCCGATTGATGTTGCGGTCAAAATTGAGCAACAGTTACTGGACAAAGGCAAAGTCAGCCGTGGCCGTTTGGGTGTAGGCGTACAGTCTATCAATCAGGATCTGGCAGCGTCGTTTGGCCTGACTGGTCCGAATGGTGCGCTGGTGACCAATGTTGAGAAAAATGGTCCGGCCGATAAAGCCGGCATTGAACCGGGGGATGTCATTCTTAAATTTAATGGCCAGCCGATAGGCCGTTCTAGTGACTTGCCGCCACTGGTGGCCGAAACCGCACCCGGCAACGCTGCCAGCATCGAAATTTGGCGTAACAAGCAGGTGAAAACCCTGAGTGTCAAAATCGATGAAATGAAGCAGGTGCAGGCTGAAGCAGCGACTGCAACCGAAAGCAATCAGGCCAAGCTGGGCGTCAGTGTGCGTCCGCTGACGGAGGATGAAAAAGCGCAAACCCAGATTAAACAGGGTTTGCTGGTAGAAGAAGTGGCAAACGGACCGGCAGCCCAAGCCGGAATCCAGCCTGGTGATGTTATTCTGGCGGTCAATGGCGATCAGGTAAACAGTGTTAAGCAGTTGCGCGATGAAGTGCAGAAAAATGGCAAAAGTATTGCGCTGCTGGTGTTGCGCGGAGATAACAAAGTCTATGTGCCTATCAAGTTGGGCTAATGCAACAATCCTGAAGCCCAGGTTCAACTGCATCTAGTAAGGTCACCCCTCGTGTGTAAGTACGGGGGGATGACTACGTCAGGCCAAGCGCTTCAGGTAGAATAGGGCCATGACAGCTTTTGCCATTTCAGCTACCGCCAACCCCTTACTGCAAGCAACGTTACAACAATGCATAGACCAGAAAACCAAGCCACCGGGTGCCTTGGGGGTACTGGAAACGCTGGCCTTGCAATTGGGCTTGATACAGCAAACCACCCAACCGCAACTGTCGCGTCCAGCCATGCTGGTGTTTGCTGGCGACCACGGTATTACCGAAGCCGGCGTCAGTCCGTATCCGCAAGCCGTTACCGCGCAAATGGTGCTGAATTTTTTAAACGGCGGTGCCGCCATCAATGTGTTTGCCCGTCAGCATGGCTTTGTCTTGCAAGTCATCGACAGTGGCGTTAACCATGTATTTACGCCACATGCCAACTTGACCGATGCCAAAATTGGCATGGGTACAGCCAATTTCCTGCACATGCCCGCCATGACCGCTGCACAATGTACGCAGGCCATTGCCCGCGGTGCGGCGCTGGCACGCACGCAGGTGGCGCTGGGCAGCAATATACTGGGCTTTGGCGAGATGGGCATAGGCAATACCTCTAGCGCCAGTTGCCTGATGAGCCTGCTCGGTCATTTGCCCTTACACCAATGTGTAGGCCGCGGCACCGGGCTGGACGAGCATGGCGTGCAGCACAAGTTGTCAGTGCTCACCACGGCATTGCAAACCCATGTCGTCGATGTCGATGACTCCATGCAGGTACTGGCCACCTTTGGCGGTTTTGAAATCGCCATGATGACCGGCGCCATGCTGGCCGCTGCCGAAGCGCGGTGTGTGTTACTCATAGATGGCTTTATTGCCACCTCGGCCTTGCTGGTGGCCAGCAAAATTGAGCCCGCAATCCTCGATTATTGTGTGTTTGCGCATTGCTCTGGCGAACAGGGGCACCGCGCCATGCTGCAATTACTGCATGCGCAGCCACTGCTGGACATCGGCCTCAGACTGGGCGAAGGTACCGGTGCCGCACTGGTATATCCGCTGCTGCAATCAGCGTTGGCATTTTTAAACGACATGGCCAGCTTTGCCAGTGCCGGGGTGAGTGATCGTGGTTAGGGGCTGGGGACTAGGGACTAGAGTTGGGATATTGAAGTGAGGGTTGAATTGGCAATATCGGCAGTGCGTGTACAGTGGAGATACTGGTTGCTGGCAGTGGGGTTTTTTACCCGCTTGCCAGTGCCGTCCTTGGCTGACTTTCAGGAAAGCGACCTCAACCATGCCGCCCGTTATTTTCCGCTGGTCGGTTGGCTGGTCGGTACGATTGCTGTGCTGGTGTGGTGGTTAGCCAGCCTGGCCTTGCCCAATGATTTGGCACTGCTGTGCAGCATGGCAGCCACCATCTATCTGACCGGCGCGTTCCATGAAGACGGTCTGGCTGACAGTGCCGATGGCATCGGTGGCGGGCTTAATCAGGAAAAAATGCTCAGCATTATGCAAGACTCGCGGCTAGGCAGCTATGGTGCCGTGGCCCTGATCGGCATGTTGTTTTTCAAGTTCCACGCCTTGCAGGCGCTGTCACCCGCCCTGCTGCCATTTGCCATGATTGCTGCGCATGCCGCCAGTCGCTGGTGTGCAGTCGGCATTATGGCCACCGCGCAATACGTGCGCTTTCAGGGCAAATCCAAACCGCTGGCCACCACCATGACGTCTTCTGAACTGGCCCTCGCCACGCTGTTCGGATTACTCCCTGTGATTGCCTATGTTGGCATGCTGGCCGTTACCGGCCATGCGATGGGGACTTTTCTACTGTGCGTTAGTGTGCCGGTGCTGCTGGTTTGGCTGTGGTGGCGGCAATTGATACTGCGCAATCTGCAAGGCTATACCGGCGACACACTGGGCGCCACCCAGCAACTGACCGAACTGGCGTTTTATCTGGGCTTGGTGATGTGGGAGCGCTTGGCATGAAACTGACATTGGTGCGGCATACCAGCCTGCAAATTGAAGAAGGCCTGTGTTACGGGCAAAGCGATGTCGATGTCTCGGCCAATTTTCATCATGAACTGGCCAGCGTCGCGCAAAAACTGCAAGGCGAAGCGATTACGGCCATCTACAG
>CAYYBN010000273.1:0-2922 GCA_964470225.1 uncultured Methylotenera sp.
GCGCACTGAATATGGATGAGTATGCCTATGGTTTTACCACCGAGAACCATCACCACGGCCCAAGCCGCAACCCGCATGACCCGACCCGCAGTGCCGGCGGGTCTTCCGGGGGCTCGGCAGCGGCGGTGGCGGCCGGGCTGGTGCCGCTATCGCTGGGTTCCGACACCAATGGCTCGGTACGTGTGCCATCATCCATGTGCGGTCTGTTTGGCCTCAAGCCCACCTACGGCGCTTTGCCACTGGCTGGCATGTTCCCGTTTGTGCACAGCTTTGACCATGCTGGCGTCTTTGCCCGCAGTGCCGACGACCTTGCCCTGTGTTATACCGTATTACGTGGCGAGTCACCATCAAGCATGGCCGAACCCGCACAGGCCGTTGCAGGCATGCGTCTGGCGCGGCTAGGCGGCTACTTTGTCCAAGGCGATGCCCAGGCTGAAGCGGCTACCAGTGCGGTTTGTCAGGCTTTGCAGGTGCAGGCAACGGTCACCTTGCCTGAAGTACAGCGGGCACGCTCGGCAGCGTATCTGATTACGGCCAGTGAAGGGGGCGCCCGTCACCTGACGCGCTTGCGAACCCAGGCTGGCGACTTTGACCCACTGACTGCACCACGGCTGGCCGCTGGCACCACCGTGCCAGCGGCGTGGTATATTCAGGCTCAGCGTTTACGTAGTTGGTTTTATAGCGAGGCTCTACGCTTGCTGGCTGAGTTCGATGTGCTGATTGCGCCAGCCACCCCCTGCTGTGCGCAGCCGCTTGGGCAAACCTTGTTGCCTTTGGCTGGTCGCGAGCTACCGTTGCGCCCCAATATGGGCATGTTTACCCAGCCCATCTCGTTTATCGGCTTGCCGGTGGTGGCTGTACCCGTGCAATTCCCCGGGCAGTTACCGCTGGCGGTACAACTGATTGCAGCCCCCGGCCAGGAAGCCCGGCTACTACAAGTGGCGGCCTATTTGCAGCAACAAGGCGTATGTGCTGCGCCTGTGGTCAGAAACTAGACGCTGGATGGAGAAGCCCATGCAAATCAACCTTCCCGAAGTGGTGGCCGAAATCAGGGCGCGGTTTGAAGACTACGAGCGCGCATTGTGCGCCAACGATGTTGAAGCCTTACTGGCCTTTTTCTGGGACAGTCCGCATGCCGTGCGCTTTGGTGCCAATGAAAATTTGTATGGCTGGTCGCAAATTGCCCACTTCAGACAACTGCGTACCCCGCCACCACCACGCAGTTTGCGCAATACCGTCATCACCACTTTTGGCCGCGACTATGCCAATACCAGTACCGAATTTGTCCGTCCGGATGCGGTTGGTCGGCAAAGCCAGAGCTGGATACGTACTGAACAGGGCTGGAAAATCGCCGCCGCCCATGTCTCTTACCTGACTTAATAAGCACTCACACTAACGGTGCACAAGCGCCTGGCGGGCACCATTTTTGCCGCCAAAGTGGCCTGTAGTCACGACAGTTGGCCTGATGACATGCATACGATTCAAGCACTTAACACCACCGTGACGCCAATCATCTGCTCGCTATCCCCCGGCATATGATTTGCTTTGTTGTATACATTGATGCATCAAACCAACCCACGGAAACCACCCGCATTACGACCGCCATGACCCAGATCACCGTTGCCGCACAGCCTGAAGCCTTTACGTTTGATTCCCTCAGCACAGCCTTGCTGGTAATTGACATGCAGCGTGATTTTATCGAGGTCGGTGGTTTCGGGCAGAGCCTGGGCAATGATGTCAGTCTGCTGAAAGCGGCCATTGCCCCTTGCCAGGCGGTACTGGCGGCCGCCCGCGCATTGGGCATGCTGGTGATGCACACCCGCGAAGGCCACCGGCCGGACATGACCGATGCCTACAAGGCCAAGGTTGAACGCGGTTCGCCCAAGGTGCGCATTGGCGACATGGGGCCCATGGGTCGTATTCTGATTCGCGGCGAAGCCGGGCACGACATTATTCCCGAACTGTATCCGTTGACGGGCGAACCAGTCATCGACAAACCGGGCAAAGGCTCGTTTTATGGCACCGACATTGAGCTGATTTTGCGTAACCGAAAAATCGAAACCCTGATTGTCTGCGGTGTGACCACTGAGGTGTGTGTACAC
Organism: uncultured Methylotenera sp.; assembly: GCA_964470225.1. Taxonomy (GTDB): domain Bacteria; phylum Pseudomonadota; class Gammaproteobacteria; order Burkholderiales; family Methylophilaceae; genus Methylophilus. Next base: position 2,103 of record CAYYBN010000273.1, read on the forward strand.
ACCACGGTGCGCGAGGCCAATGACCGTGGCTTTCGTTGTTTGATTCCGGGCGATTGCTGTGCCTCATACAACCCGGAGTTTCATGCGGTCAGTTTGCGCATGTTTGCCGCGCAAAGTGCGATTTTTGGCTGGGTGACCGACAGCCAGCGCTTGCTGGCAGCCTTGCAACCTTAAGCGATGCAACGTCCACTTTCACATCATTACTACACCGAGGAGTCACAACATCATGGCAACATCTACAGGGATTAAACTCTGGTCGCCTGGCGACTGGAATGCCTTTTTTGGCTTTGGTACCAATATTCTGGTCAACTTGCTGGTACTCACTGGCCTGTTGCGTTTTGTCTTGAAAATGCCAGACGACATTGTGTTTGGCCGTATCTTGCCCGCCACCGGCCTTATGTTGTTTTTAAGCACGGTGTACTACGCCTCGCTGGCCTACAAACTGGCCAAGGAGACCGGCCGTTACGATGTCTGTGCGTTGCCCTCAGGCATTAGTGTGCCGCACATGTTTGTGGTGGTGTTTGTCATCATGTTGCCTATTTCACTGAGCAGTGGTGACCCGGTCAAGGGCTGGGAGGCTGGTCTGGCCTGGGTGTTTATCCAGAGCTTTGTGCTGATGCTGGGCGGCTTTATTGCGCCGGTAATCCGTAAAATCACCCCACGCGCTGCTCTGCTGGGCACCTTGGCCGGGGTGTCGGTGGCCTTTATCAGTCTGCGCCCGGCACTGGAAATGTTCATGACCCCGGTGGTCGGCGTGGTTTGCTTTGCTATTATTCTGGCCAGCTGGTTTGGCGGGGTGCGTTACTTCAAAGGGATTCCG
>CAYYBN010000274.1:0-2911 GCA_964470225.1 uncultured Methylotenera sp.
GGCACGTATGCCACTGGCTTCGGCGGCAACCAGACAGCGGTTTAGCAAATCCTCGTAAAAGCTGGGTTGTGTGGCCAGTACAATCAGAATCTGTGTCACATTGGCGGCCAGTATTTTGCTTTTATAGGCATTGCTGCGGTAAAGCAATGAGTGACGTTCAACCGTACACTCGATCACGCCTTCGCTGGTAGAGGTGGGCTGCACGCTGACACGGTCACCAGTGGCATTGTCGACTTTTTTACCACGCGTCACGCAGCTCAACCGGCGACCATCCGCTAATTCGACGCTGTAACGTTTGCCGTACGCAGCGATGACCAGACCTGGGAACGTAGTGCTCAATTTAGCAGTGATTGCGTCTGAAGGAATAGTGTCAAAATTGACAGCATCAAAAATGATAGTACATGGCGTTCAGGTATTGCACCACCTGCTGCTCTTCATCGTCAAACCATTTCAGGTTGAGCATGGTGTTGCAACTGGTGACTTGTGCCTTTAGGCCGGCCATGGAGCGGACTTTGCGATATTCACGTGTGTAGATTCCACTGCCATCCCCCCCGAAACTGCTGGCATGGCAACTAATACAGTATTGCTGTATCAGTGCCTTGCCCCCTGCATAAGGCGTGTAGCTGTCCGCGGCACTGGCTAACGGTGCGCATATTAAAAAGATAAGTGCGAACAGATGTTTCATTTCAGGGCCTGCAATCTGGCGATACGCAGACTGGCCGGTGGATGCGAGTCGTAAAACGCCGAGTGCAACGGGTCTGGTGTCAGCGTGGAAGCGTTGTCACGATACAGTTTTACCAGAGCATCAATCAGAAACTGTGGATTCGATTGCTGGGCTGCATAATGGTCTGCTTCAAACTCGTTGATGCGCGAGTAGGCGGCCATTAACGGGCGCAGTACAAACATGAATACCGGCGCAATCAGCATAAACAATAATAAAGCCATGTGGTGGCTTGCTTCTTGCACACCCAAACCCTGATAAAACCAGCTCTGGTCCATCAAATAGCCTAAGAGCGCCAAGCCCAGCAGGCTCAGCACAAACATCATAATAATGCGTTTAATGACATGCTGATGCTTAAAGTGGCCTAGTTCATGCGCCAGCACCGCTTCGATTTCGTCAGCATTCAGTTTGTCCAGCAAGGTGTCAAAAAATACCACACGTTTGTGTTTGCCAAAACCGGTGAAATAGGCATTGCCATGTCCTGAGCGGGTAGAGCCATCCATCACATACAAACCCTGGCTGGCAAACCCACACTTTTGCATCAATGTCTCAATACGTGATTTAAGTGTTTCGTTTTGCATAGGGGTAAATTTGTTAAACCAAGGTGCAATCCACGTCGGATACACCGCCAGCATAAACAGGTTGAAAACACTCCACACCACCCAAAGATAAAACCACCAGTAGCTCCCGGCACTTTGCATCAGCCAAAGTGCAGCGAACAATATTGGCCCGCCGAGCAACAGGCTAACCACGGTTTGCTTCAATAAATCAGAGAAAAACATTTGGGTCGACATTTTATTGAAACCGAAACGCTCGTCTATCCGAAAGGTTTGTATGTAATCTAAAGGCAAGCTACAGGCTGATGACAACAACAACGCCGAGCCGATGACCAATGCGCCACGCAACATCTCATGGCTGCCAGTCAACGGTTGCCAAGTACTATCCAGCCATTGTAAAACGCCCCCCAAAGTCAGCAATAACAATATCCCAGCATCGATCACACTTTCAGTGATACGTAACCGCGCTTTGGCGGTGGTGTAATCAGCCGCGCGCTGGTGCGCCTCCAATGAAATCGTTTGACTGAAAGCGGCTGGCACCTGTGCTCTGTGCACCTGAATATGCTGTATGTGGCGCTGAACCAGCCATATACGCACCAACAGGCTGAGTGCAATAAACACAATAAACACTTGGGTAAAAAGCATAGTCATTACTGAATTCGTTTCTTGGTTAGAAGTGATTATTTTGATGGATAAGTCGCCACGATGTTCGTGGAACTGCCTATAATTTGGTATTTTAATGGAAATCATGATGAGAGACAGCAATTGGCAAACACACAAGACAATTTAATTTGGCTAGATATGGAAATGAGCGGCTTGTTGCCAGACAGCGATCGCATTCTGGAACTGGCGGCAGTGGTCACCGATGCTGACCTCAATGTGCTGGCCGAGTCGCCGGTGCTGGTCATTCATCAACCGGATGCCGTACTCGATGGCATGGATGCCTGGAACAAGGGCACCCATGGCCGCAGCGGTTTAATTGAAAAGGTCAAAGCTTCTACGCTGGATGAAGAGGCGGCAACCGAGACCATGCTGGCGTTTTTGAAAGCGCATGTGCCTGCCGGTAAATCACCGATGTGTGGCAACTCCATCTGTCAGGACCGTCGTTTTATGGCGCGTTATATGCCCAGACTAGAACAGTATTTTCATTACCGTAATCTGGATGTGAGCGTATTCAAAGAGTTAGCTAGACGTTGGCGGCCTGACCTCTACAATGGGTTTAAAAAAGCCAGCCGTCATGAAGCCCTGGCTGATATCTACGAATCCATAGACGAATTGAAGTATTACCGCGCACACTTTTTGCAAATGCCACCCAGCAGTTAGGGGTATCCCATCTTGGTGAAGTCACTGGCAAAAAAAAGACGCCTTCATAGGCGTCTTGAGGGAGGAGAAGTTAGCTTTGGAGAAGCTTGATTAGTACTTAGCAGCAAACGTGCCAACTGTCTCTCTCCGCTCTTTTTTGGCTAACAACGGTGGTTTTGTCGGGTTTATAGCGCTTGATACAGCGCAAAGTAGCGTTTTGCGCTGGTTTCCCAACTGACATCCTGTTGCATGGCTTGCTGCTGCAACTGTTGCCAGTGACCAGAATTGTCATATAAGTCCATTGCCAGTCGCAATGTGACCAAAAGTGACG
>CAYYBN010000275.1:0-2906 GCA_964470225.1 uncultured Methylotenera sp.
ACGCCATCGACGATGGTGCGGAAACCACCCTGATGACGGGTCACATCGGCCCGTACACTGATGCGACCATCGCCGGCCGCCTGTGTCAGGCTGTGGGTGTCAGTTACCAGTGCCTGTATGGCTTGAATACAAGTATTCAGGTTGTTTTTGATGTCGTTGAAGTCCCCGTTGTAATGGTCGACGATGGGTGCAGGTAAATCCCCTTTGGAAATACGATTGACATACAACGCTGCCACATTCAATGGCTTAATCACTGCATCCAGCGTGGCATTTACACCTTCAACGATCTTGCGGAAATTACCATGATGACGGCTCGCAGCGGCCAGTGTTACCAGTGATGGCAACGCCAGCGAGGCGCTCAGTTTGTAAAAAATCGACACATCACGCCAGGCGGATTGCAACTGAGTCAGTTTCGAAGGTGACGGTAAATTGCCAGCATGCATGCGTTTGTATAATGTTTCCGCCGCTTCGATTTGCGGGCGACTGGCCTTGTTGCGTACCGACATATAGCCGATGACCGTATGTCCTTCACGGATAGGTGCGACATTGGCCTCTACACAGTAATGGTCGCCATTTTGCAACGGTTTTTCACCATGCCATTCCACGGCTTGCCTGACTTGACAGTACGCCAGAGGTCTTCAAAGGCGACCGCTGGCAAGTCTGGATGGCGGATGATGTTGTGGTTTTTACCCAACAACTCAACCTCAGAAAACCCACTGATCTCGATAAATTCGCGATTAATGTAGGTAATCGCCCCTTTGAGATCGGTTTTGGAGACGATAGAGGCATCATCACTCAGCATAATCTCCTGCTGCGTCACGGGTAAGTTAATTTTCATACATTTGGTCTCCAGAACATGGCTAGCGAGATGCAAGCAGTGTCATGGGGTCAGGCGTCTCGTCATGGCTGAATCAGGCAGGGTTTTTAAGCGCAATTCAGTCCATCATTAACGATAAAAAAGCCGACCCTAGGGATCGGCTTTTTATTGAACTAATGCTAGCTTGTGTGCATGCAGTGTGCGTGCTGAGGTTACTTAAAACTCTTCCCAATGTTCATCATCAGTCCCTGTTTTCAACGGTGCACTCTGTCTGGCGGTCATCGCCACTGCAGGCTTACTGCGTGCCGCATGTGACGCGACCTTTGCGGGTGCCGGACGCGCGATGGGTTTGCTTGACTTTGACACACCACGTGCAGCAGCAAAACCTGTGCTGGCCGCAGCTGTATGTCCGCCATTCAATTTGAACTTGCTGACCGTATCCATCAAGGTGGCGGCTTGCTCAACCAGAGACTCAGCTGCAGCAGCGGCTTCTTCCACCAGTGCCGCGTTTTGCTGGGTCACTTCATCCATGTCGGTAATCGCATTATTGACCTGATCAATGCCCGCGCTCTGTTCGGCAGAAGCGGCGGTAATCTCGCTCATAATATCGGTCACGCGCTGCACCGAAGTGACAATCTCACTCATGGTACTGCCCGCACTTTCCACCAGTTTGGTGCCTTCGGCTGTTTTGGTCACCGAATCGGTAATCAGGCCTTTAATTTCCTTGGCGGCACTGGCCGAGCGTTGTGCCAGATTACGCACTTCGCCAGCCACCACGGCAAAGCCACGGCCTTGTTCACCGGCACGCGCGGCTTCCACAGCAGCGTTCAGCGCCAAAATATTGGTCTGGAACGCGATGCCGTCAATCACGGTAATGATTTCCTCAATCTTTTTAGCACTGTCGTTAATCGCACTCATGGTCGATACCACATTACCGACCACTTCGCCGCCGCGCTGTGCCACCATGGAAGCGGCTTCGGCCATCTGGTTGGCCTGACGGGCATTGTCAGCATTCTGGCGTACCGTTGACGACAGTTCTTCCATGCTGGAAGCGGTTTCTTCAAGGTTGGAAGCCTGTTGTTCGGTTCGGCTGGACAAGTCATTGTTACCCGTCGAAATTTCATGGGCTGCGGTATTAATGGTTTCACCTGCTTCACGCACTTGCAGCAGTATGCCATTGATACTGTCTAGCAGCTGGTTCACGGCCAACATGGTTTTTGCCATGGACCCTTTGACGGTACTTGCATCCAGACGCTGTGTAACATCACCGTTGACTGCCGCTTCTACAGCTTCACGAATTTCGTTTTCGACGCGTTTTTCTTCGGTCAGGTCTACCCATTCGACCACACTGCCCATGCGCTCACCCTCGTTGTCATAAATCGGGTTCGCGGTCAGACGGAAGAACATATCTCCCAACTGCAATTCCGTGGTGTGTTTGCCAGTCAAGCTGCCTAGCAAGTTGCGCTGATGGGCCGGACTTTTGTGAAATTGATCAAAGCTCTGACCAATCAGTTGTTCCGGGTCAAACTGAGGAAAGCGCGTTTTAAAGGTCTCTTTCGAGGCACGCATCAAATCCAAGGTGGCCGGGTTCATATAGGTGATGATGCCCTCATTGTTCGCCACCATTAAGTTATTCGAGGACGATTCCAGCGCATTTTTAATCATCAGCGCTTCACGCGCCTGTTTTTTCTGCACCGCATCTTTTTTAACCGTTTCGGTAATATCCAGTGCGTATTTCACAATACGACAGACCGCACCATTAATGTCAGTAATCGGGTTATAACTGGCTTGCAACCAGACTTCTTCCCCTTTTTTGTTGATTCGTGGAAAGTAACCAGCCTCAAATTCGCCTGCGCGTAACTTTTCCCAGAACTTGGTGTATTCAGGCGAATTACGGTATTGCTCGCTGACCAGTATGCTATGGTTTTTTCCGACAATTTCAGCTTTGGTATAGCCCATGACCTTGGAGAAATTGTCATTGATATTCACAATTTTGCCTTGCATATCAAATTCAATCATGGCTTGTGCACGGTCTACTGCTGCCAGGCGACCAGTCAAATCCAGATTGGCGCGCTTTTCCTGTGTGATG
>CAYYBN010000276.1:0-2899 GCA_964470225.1 uncultured Methylotenera sp.
TTTCTGCTTTACCTTTGTGCCAATGTTTATTGCCTATGCAGCAACGCTGATAGACCCCGCCGTGTTCGGCAGTCTGGTCGAATCAGACTCGCAGCGGGTACTGCCGACGCTGGTGCTGACGCACACGCCGTTGCTGGCACAAGCCATCTTTTTCGGTGCGGTGTTATCGGCCATCATGAGTTGTTCTTCGGCCACACTGCTGGCGCCTTCAGTCACCTTTGCTGAAAACGTGGTCAAAGGCTTTATGCCACACATGAATGACCATGCGTTTTTGCGCGTGATGCGGCTGTGTCTGGTGGGCTTTGCCGGGATGGTGTTGTTTTATGCGCTGAATTCGGAATTGTCTATTTTCGGCATGGTTGAAAGTGCCTACAAAATCACATTGGCGGGCGCGTTTGTGCCACTGGTGTTTGGGGCATTCTGGAAACGTGCCACCAGTCAGGGCGCGTTGGCAGCCATTGTGTTAGGCATAGGCAGCTGGGGGATGATTGAAGTGCTGATTGGTGAAGAGGGAATGGTGCCACCACAACTGATTGGTCTTGCGGTGAGCGCTGTGGCCATGGTCATCGGCTCGCTGTTACCGCAAAAGGTCGGTGGCAGTCCGCAAGCGCCGCATGGCTATCTGCATGAGCATGCGTCACGCGCTCACCATTAGTCTTGGTCTTGTTCATTAGTCTAGGGCTTGTTCGTTAGTCCCGTCTCAGTCGCCAACCGTGCGCTGGGAGTACGCAGGTTGGCAACTTGTACAAAAAAACGTAGAGCGTTGACCCAAACGGATATTGACGATAGGCTGATCGCAAGTACGACAAGGCTCACCGGTGCGACCATAGACGAAATAGGTTTGCTGAAAATAACCGGGGTTGCCATCAGCGCCAAAAAAGTCACGCAAGCTGCTGCCACCGGCCTGTAAGGCCGCCTGCAAGGTGGTTTTAATTGCCTGTACCAGACGTGCACACTGGGCCTGACTCAAGGCTTTGGCCGGGGTTTGCGGATGGATGCTAGCGCGAAACAGTGACTCGCTGGCGTAGATATTGCCCACACCGACCACCAGATGCGCATCCATGATGGTGGTTTTGATCGGCGCATTGCGCGTACGCATGGCCTGAAACAAATAATCAGCATCAAAAGCCGCATCCAGCGGCTCAGGGCCTAATGTCGCCAGCAAGGCATGTTGCATGGCCTGACTCGTTTCCCCGGTCAGCCACAACACGGCACCAAAGCGACGCGGGTCGCGCAGCCGTATCACGCGGCCATCGCTAAACACAATATCGACATGGTCATGCTTTTCGGGCGGATAGGCACGGTCTAGCAGGCACAGGCGGCCGGACATGCCCAGATGCAACAGCACGGTACCTTTGACCAGGGGCTCGCCAGTCGTTATCTGGCCGATTTGCATCAGGATATATTTGGCGCGTCGGGTCAGTGCCAACACCTGCTGTCCTTGACACAAGGCGGGCAAGTCAGCGGGTACTGGCCAGCGCAAGCCGTGGTGGCGTATGGTCACGCGGTCTATGCGGGCATGGGTGACAGGCAGCAAACCCAGCCGCGTGACCTCTACCTCAGGTAATTCAGGCATGGCTGCACTTACTGCAAATTCACTGGTGGGTTCACCATGGTAAAACCAACGTCATTGCTGAAGTGGTAAATGATGCCTTCATCTGGCCGTGCCAGCAGGTATTCAGGTGATTCCTGCATTTTGTCGACATGAATCTTTTTGCCGTCACGCAATAAAATTTCAAATGACGGGTAGGTTTGATGTCGATCCGGGGTATAAAACTCCACCGATTTGGCCTGACTTTGTACCCAGCTAAAATCCAGCCATTCGTTGAGGTCGTTTTGTGTTGGCTTGGCTTTAGGGTCATTGACGTGCCATTTGCCCTGCGCATCCAGTTCCAGCTTTAAGGCGTTTTGATCCCACTGCTCCAGACGACCCAAGGCGAATCCGTCAATTTGTTTACGTTCTTGCGGATTGAGCGGTATTTTATCCACCATTTCTATCGGCTGTGTTGCGGCTGCCTCGCCATACTGGCCAGACAATAAGTACACCTGTTGCCCAAGGCTGACATACTGTTCTTCGGTGACTGGGTTAAATGTGCCAAAGGCGAATATTTGCTCACTGTGCTCGCCAGACAAGGTCAGTTTGATGGTGGATTGGTCCAGCCCATATTTGGCCGCATCTTGCAGTGGCAACTTGACCTTGCTGGTGGCGGCGACAATGGCCAGTATACGCAACACCGATGCTTGGTCAGCGCGAGCGGCATAGGGTTTGCGCATCATCCAGTATCCATTTTCCTTTTCAAACACCACCGGCGCTTTAGCTGGAAACTCGACTTTGATACTTGAAAAATCAGCCAGTTTGGCAGAAGAAATTTCAAACTGCGTACTCTGTTCCGTCTGCGCCGGTTTCAGGTGCATGAACACGGCGATGGCTACCACCAGGCCCAGCATCACCAAATTTATGATCCATCTGTTTTTCATAAATAACTCGCGCTTAACTACCCTTTACGACGTTTCCACCACAGCAGCAAACCGGCTGCAAACAGACCCACTGGCAAAAAGTATTGGAAAGCATGAAACACCAGCCAAGCCACCAGACGGCCCTGATCAGTTCCGGGAATCGTCATGTTGATGTCTTTTAACGGCATAGGCTGTATGCTGATTAATCTGTCATCACCCGCCAGCCAATTGATGATGTTGATGCCAAGATCGAGGTTACCGCCATTGGTGATAAACGTATTGGCAAGGAAGTTTGCATTGCCCATGACCACCACACGCTGGCCTTTTTTACCGTAAACACGTTCAAGAGCGACACCAATGTTTATGGGACCCGCCTTGTCTTTACTACGGTCAAAACTGACTTTGAGGTTTTGTGCACCCGGCGGAATCTTGTCAGACTCAA
>CAYYBN010000277.1:0-2896 GCA_964470225.1 uncultured Methylotenera sp.
TAGCTGGATGATGCGGTCGGCCAGGGTCGATTTGCCATGGTCGATGTGGGCAATGATCGAAAAATTTCGAATATTCTTCATGTTTAAATGGGTTTTTCTACAAGCAATAAAGGCGCATAAAGCGCCTTTTTCTGTTTGCGCGATTCTACCGCAAATGTGTCTGTTTCAGGCATAAATGTTGTGTTTATTTCATTTTGGGTGAACCATCAGCGCGCACTAAGTGACCTGGTCGAACGGCCGCACTTGCCATATCTACATTCTTTAAGGGGCGATGTGGACAGATGAAAACAACTGTTCTCGCCTCAACGCCCGTATTTAGCGCGTAGCACGCATAGCACGATGCACGATAAAAAAGCCGGCATTGGCCGGCTTTAAATGCGTGTATCTCTACTTCACAACCTTGATCGGCACATACAAGGTGTTGTCACCGCGTTGCACCAGCACCGCAATGGTTTTTCCAGCAGGCACCGCATTGATTTGTTTGTTGAATAGCTCAACACTCTGGCTTTCGCTATTATTCAGTCCCAAAATAACATCGCCACGACGAATGCCGGCCTGGGCGGCAACACCGCCACTTTCTACCACCAGCAAACCATTTTTGCCATTGAGTTTTTTCTTTTGCTGCGCGGTCAGTTCGCGCAAAGTCAGGCCGATTTTGTTGGCTTCTGGCTTGCTGCTGTCTTTGCTGACGGCAGGCGGCTCGTTGCTTTCGGTAGGCATTTCACCCACACCCAACTGCAACACCTTGCTAGCGCCTTTACGCAAAACTTCGACTGGCACCACTTTACCTGGCTTGGTAGCGGCTACCACGCGTGGCAAATCACTGGAAGCCATGATGGCTTTACCGTCGAATTTGACGATGACATCACCCACTTCCAAACCACCCTTGTCTGCCGGACTGTTTTTCTCTACACCGGCCACCAACGCACCGTTGGTGTTTTTCATGCCGAAGGAATCAGCGAGGTCCTTGTTGAGTTCTTGAATGGCAATGCCTAGCCAACCACGTGAAATTCGGCCATTGGCCTTGAGCTGGTTACTGACATCAATGGCCACGTCAATCGGAATACTAAACGACAATCCCATTGAGCCACCGCTCTTGCTGTAAATTTGCGAGTTCACACCCACCACTTCGCCACGCAAATTGAACAATGGGCCGCCCGAATTACCCGGGTTAATGGCAACATCGGTCTGAATAAAGGGAACATAATTTTCTTGGGGCAAGGCACGGCCCTTGGCACTGACGATACCGGCCGTCATGGTGTTTTCCAGACCAAACGGTGAGCCAATGGCGGCCACCCATTCACCCACTTTGAGCGCATTGGGATCACCAATACTGACTTTAGGCAGGTTGGTGGCCTCAATTTTAATCAGGGCAACGTCAGTACGCTTGTCAGCCCCAATAATTTTTGCTTTGAATTCACGCTTGTCTGAGAGCTTGACCAGTACTTCATCGGCTTCACTCACCACATGGGCATTGGTCAAAATGTAACCATCACTGCTGATAATAAAACCGGAACCCAGCGATTGCGATTTATAGTCTTGTCCGCCATCCTGACCGGGCACACCAGGCATACCGGGGATACCAAAGCGCCGGAAAAACTCCTGAAACGCTTCATCGTTAGGCATACCGGGGAATGCGCCGTTATTGTTGCCATGCACCACTGAGGTGATGCTGATATTGACTACCGCAGGTCCTTGTTTTTCTGCCAGTTCGGTAAAATCTGGCAACTCTTTGGCCAGTAGAGAATGTGGCTGGGTGGTCATCATGACGGCCATTGCCGCTGCGGAAAACCATTGTTTCAACATATTGTTCCTTTAGCTAGGGGATGGGTTGAATTTGAACCGTTTGCTCACAGGCCAAACGTACAATCGCCGGCTGAGCAAAGCCGTGGGGTCTGGCCACTAACAACCCTTTGACCCATAACAACCCACCAGTCAAACCGGCGATGGCGCCAAGCAAGCCCGCCCATTCCGAAGCAAAACTGGCTTGTACGATAGCCGCTAGCATTAACATGGTGATGACAGGCAGCAAATACAAGAGCAAGGCGGCCCACATGACAGAGCGTTCGTCTATGGCCACCACCACCCGATCACCGACTTTTGCTTGAATACCATTGACCACAGAGAAGCGACCTTGCTGGTGACGAAACAACTTCCCCCATAGGCTGTTACCGCAACCACGGGTTTGACCACAGAGGCCACACGCTTGTGCACGCTGAATTTCTAATGTGGCTAATGGGGGAAGGCTATCAGCAACGCTAACAACCAGTGCGTGTTCTTCTATCATGGAATAACTTTATTTGCGAAAAGTGACCTGCTGTGCAATTTGTTCCACCGTGGCAGCGGGTACTTCACCGACAACGACCACTTGGTAGCCGTTGGTAACATGTGCGCAAATGTTGGTCGAACCCATGTTTTTCTTACCTTCTCGCGGAATCACACCTTTAAGAATGGGCTCGACAAATACCGATACAGATGCCAATCCGTCAGAAAAGATGAGCTGCTTAGTTTGCATTGATTTTCCAGGAACATGTATTTTAATTTGATCTACTTTTTTGTATCCAGCCGGCAAACTGGTTACCACCAAGCCATCATCAAAGTGACTCACTTCGGTTTTATCTTCCATGACATAAGGCTTACTAGTATCAATTTTGGGCTGAAACCAGTCTAAGTCATGTGTATTTAGCATACTAAGTTGGGTAAACCCGATTTGTTCTATGGATTTACCCTGCGTATCCATCATGCTCATCTTAAGCAACAAACCGAACTCCGTATCTGCCCAAATACGGTAGTGATAACGTAAGTTATCATTTGGTACGAGGTCGTAGATGAGAGTATCACGGCCTGCAACGCGCTCGTTACCCGATACTTTCAGGTGATAGTTTTGCCTTAGAGG
>CAYYBN010000278.1:0-2886 GCA_964470225.1 uncultured Methylotenera sp.
GTGGTTTGGCCAGCATGGAAGGTGCGCAACCGCTCAAAGGCTTGCGCATCGGCCTGCCCAGGGAATACTTTGCCGAAGGCCTGAATGCCGACGTGGCCAAAGTGATTGACACCGCGATTGCCGAATACAAAAAGCTCGGTGCCGAGATTGTGGACATCAGTCTGCCCAATAACAATCTGTCGATTCCGGTCTACTACGTATTGGCACCCGCCGAAGCCTCCAGCAACCTGTCACGCTATGACGGTGTGCGCTATGGTCACCGCGCTGCCGAGTACAACGACCTGATGGACATGTACATGAAATCGCGTGCCGAAGGCTTTGGTGCCGAGGTCAAACGCCGCATCCTGATTGGCACCTATGTGCTGAGTGCCGGTTACTACGATGCCTACTACCTCAAGGCGCAGCAAATCCGTCGCCTGATTGCGCAAGACTTTGTCGAGGCCTTCAAGCACTGTGATGTGATTATGGGCCCGGCGGCACCCTCAACGGCGTTTAAAGCCGGGGAAAAAACCAGTGACCCGGTAGCCATGTACCTCGAAGACCTGTACACCATCGCCGTCAACCTCGCAGGCTTGCCCGGCATGAGTATTTCGGCTGGGTTTGCCACCAGCAGCGAAGGCAAGGCCTTGCCTGTCGGTTTGCAGATTATCGGCAATTATTTTGATGAGGCACGTATGCTCAATGTCGGCCATGCCTATCAACAAGTGACTGACTGGCATCAGCAGATGCCGGAGGGAATTTAAATGCAGTGGGAAGTCGTCATCGGGTTGGAAACCCATGTGCAATTACAAACCAAATCCAAGCAGTTTAGCGGTGCTTCGACCACGTATGGCGCCGAGCCGAACACCCAGGCTTGTGAAGTGAGTATCGCGCTGCCGGGCGTATTGCCGGTGCTGAACAAGCAAGCAGTCGAATGTGCCATCAAATTTGGTCTGGCCATTGATGCCGAGATGGCCCCACGCAGCGTATTCTCACGTAAGAATTATTTTTATGCTGATTTACCAAAAGGCTACCAGATCAGCCAGTTTGAACTGCCGGTGGTCGGCAAAGGCAAAATCACCATTCAGGTGCCTGCCGGTAAAAACAGCGAGGCCTACGAAAAAGTCATCAACATCACGCGTGCCCACCTGGAGGAAGATGCCGGTAAGTCCGTGCACGGGGCCGTTGAAGGCATGTCCGGTATCGATTTAAACCGTGCCGGTACACCTCTGCTGGAAATCGTCACTGAACCCGATATGCGCAGCGCGGCCGAAGCGGTGGCCTATGCCAAAAAACTACACGAACTGGTGCAGTGGATAGGTATTTGCGATGGCAACATGCAAGAAGGTTCGTTCCGTTGCGATGTCAACGTCTCGGTGCGCCCCAAAGGCACCGAAAAATTTGGCACGCGGCGTGAAATCAAGAACCTGAACTCGTTCAAGTTTATGCAACAAGCCATCGAATACGAAACCCAGTGGCAGATTGAAACCCTGGAAGATGGCGGCACCATCCAGCAGGCCACCGTGCTGTTTAACCCGGATACCGGTGAAACCCGCGCCATGCGCAGCAAGGAAGAAGCCAACGATTACCGCTACTTCCCTGACCCTGATCTACTGCCGCTGGAAGTCACCGAAGCCGACAAGGCCCGCGTCAAAGCCGCCATGCCAGAGTTGCCGCAAGCCTTGCAAGCACGCTTGATCAGTGAGTATCAGCTCTCCAGTTATGACGCTAACAGCTTGACTGCGTCACGTGCCATGGCCGATTATTTTGTCGCCACCGTAGAGGCAGGTGCCGAACCTAAACAAGCCGCAAACTGGGTGATGGGTGCGTTGTCCGCCAAACTCAATGCTGAAGAAAAAGCCATTGCCGACAGCCCGGTGTCCGCCTTGCAACTGGCAGCATTGCTCCAGCGTATTGCCGACAACACCATTTCCAACAATGCGGCCAAGCAGGTGTTTGAAGGCTTGTGGGCCGGTGAAGGGGAAGTGGACGCGATTATCGACGCCAAAGGCCTCAAGCAAGTCTCTGATACCGGCGCGATTGAAGCCATCATCAAAGAAGTGCTTGCGGCCAATCAGGCCATGGTCGATGAGTACAAGTCGGGCAAGGAGAAAGCGTTTAATGCCTTGGTCGGCCAGTGTATGAAAGCCTCCAAAGGCAAGGCCAACCCGGCACAGGTCAACGAGCTACTGAAAAAAATGCTGGGCTAATTCAATTTTGACTGTACGACAAGCCCTGCCATGCAGGGCTTGTTTGTTTCGGCGATATGCGCTGCATTCCAGCGCAGCGCCATGTGCAGAACCCGAATAAATCACCGCTCCAAACTTGCCAAGACTGGCTTTTTCGCGTACATTCCGCTTGTTGCTAGGGGTCTGTAAAGCCTTCATTTTTCGAACGTTTTTGCAGTGAGAAATACCCTTCGAACCTGACGCGGGTCATGCCGCCGTAGGGAATGCAAATCTTGCATCCTTACGTTTCTCATCTATAAGGATGCTCAATGAACGCCATAGACAAACATATCAAATTCGTCAGTGCCGATGCCAAGGTGGACGAAGCCGCCACCAAACCGTTTGCCAAGTCACGCAAAATTTATATTGAGGGTTCTCGCCCGGATATTCAGGTGCCATTTCGTGAAATTAGCCTGAGCGATACACCTTCCAGTTTTGGTGGCGATACCAACCCGCCAGTGGTGGTGTATGACACCTCCGGCCCTTACACCGACCCGAATGCCAGCATCGATATTCGTAACGGTTTGCCTGCCTTGCGTGCGCAGTGGATTGCCGAACGCAATGACACCGTGCAACTGGAAGGCCCGACCTCCAAATATGGACAGGAACGCCTGAACGACCCGGCACTGGCCGAGATGCGTTTTAACCTGCACCGCAAACCGTTGCGTGCCAAGGACGG
>CAYYBN010000279.1:0-2883 GCA_964470225.1 uncultured Methylotenera sp.
CGAATCACGTCTTCGAGAATATCCCAGACTTCTGGTCCTTCTTCTTCCACTTTCTTTTTGGCAGCTTTGATGGTGGTGGCCAGGCCTAACACTTCCAGCTTGTGGAAAATAAACGGCTTGAACAGTTCCAGCGCCATCTTCTTCGGCAGACCGCACTGATGCAATTTCAGTTGTGGGCCGACCACAATCACGGAACGGCCAGAATAGTCCACACGTTTGCCCAGCAGGTTCTGACGGAAACGACCGCCTTTACCTTTAATCATGTCAGCCAGTGATTTCAGTGGACGCTTGTTGGCACCCGTCATCACTTTACCGCGACGGCCGTTGTCCAGCAGTGAGTCTACCGCTTCTTGCAGCATACGCTTTTCGTTACGGACGATGATTTCCGGCGCTTTCAACTCTAACAAACGCTTCAAACGGTTGTTACGGTTAATCACGCGGCGATACAAGTCGTTCAGATCAGAGGTGGCGAAACGGCCGCCATCCAGTGGTACCAATGGGCGCAATTCTGGTGGCAATACTGGCAAGATTTCCAGAATCATCCACTCTGGTTTAATGCCAGATTTCTGGAAGGCTTCCAGCACTTTCAGGCGCTTGGCAATCTTCTTGATTTTGGCTTCGGAACCCGTGGTAGACAGTTCGTTACGCAGGGTTTCGATTTCACGGTCGATGTCCATGGTGCGCAGCAATTCACGAATCGCTTCGGCACCCATCACGGCGTTGAACTCATCACCGTACTCTTCCACTTTGGCAATGTAGTCGTCTTCGGTCAGCAACTGGCCACGGGTCAGCGGCGTCATGCCTGGATCAATGACGATAAATGCTTCAAAGTACAACACGCGCTCGATGTCACGCAGGGCGATGTCCAGCACCATACCCAAACGGCTAGGCAAGGATTTTAAGAACCAGATGTGCGCCACTGGCGAAGCCAGTTCGATGTGGCCCATGCGCTCACGACGCACTTTGCTCAAAGTAACTTCCACGCCACACTTTTCACAAATCACACCGCGGTGTTTCAAACGCTTGTATTTACCGCACAAACATTCGTAGTCTTTGATCGGGCCAAAGATTTTAGAGCAGAACAAACCGTCCCGCTCTGGCTTGAAGGTACGGTAGTTGATGGTTTCCGGCTTTTTCACTTCGCCATAGGACCATGAACGGATTTTTTCAGGTGAAGCCAGCGCAATTTTAATCGCGTCGAACTCTTCTTCTTGCGTAACCTGTTTAAATAAATCTAATAACGCTTTCATAGAGACTCTCCTTAATGGCGGGCTTAGTTACGGTCTAAATCAATATCAATGGCCAGTGAACGGATTTCTTTCACCAACACGTTGAATGACTCAGGCATACCCGCATCAATTTTGTGCTCACCTTTGACGATGTTTTCGTACACTTTGGTACGGCCATTCACGTCATCTGATTTCACCGTCAACATCTCTTGCAAGGTGTATGACGCACCATAGGCTTCCAGTGCCCACACTTCCATCTCACCGAAGCGCTGACCACCGAACTGGGCTTTACCACCCAACGGCTGCTGTGTGACCAGACTGTAAGGACCGGTAGAACGGGCGTGCATCTTGTCGTCGACCAAGTGGTGCAATTTCAGTACGTGCATGTAACCCACGGTGACTGGACGCTCGAAAGCATCGCCAGTGCGGCCGTCAATCAGTTTGACCTGTGTTTTACCTGCATGGAACTGCAATTTCTTGGTGTGCTCGTCTTCATCCGGGAAGGCCAGATCCAGCATGGCGCGAATGTCAGACTCGGCAGCGCCGTCAAACACCGGCGTTGCAAATGGCACGCCATGTTTCAAGTTAGTGGCCAAATCAATTACTTCGGCATCCGTCAGGCCAGCAATGTCTTCTTTCTTGCCTGTGCTGCTGTTGTAGATCTTGTCGAGGAACGCACGGATTTCAGCCACTTTAGCTTCGGCTTGCAACATATCGCCGATGCGTTTGCCCAGACCTTTGGCAGCCCAACCCAAATGGGTTTCCAGAATCTGACCGATATTCATCCGTGATGGCACCCCCAGCGGGTTCAACACGATGTCCAATGGTGTACCGTCAGCCATGTGTGGCATGTCTTCCACCGGGCAAATTTTTGAAATCACACCCTTGTTACCGTGACGACCGGCCATCTTGTCGCCTGGCTGGATACGGCGTTTCACGGCCAGATAAACCTTGACCATTTTCTGTACGCCTGGTGGCAATTCGTCACCTTGAGTCAGTTTACGCTTTTTCTCTTCGAACTTGTTGTCAAATTCAACGCGCGCCTGGCTCAGGCTGTCTTTCAACTGCTCCAGTTGACGTGCCGCTTCTTCGTCGCTCAAACGGATGTCGAACCAGTCGTAACGACCCACACTTTCCAGGTACTCCTGAGTCAGCGTATCGCCTTTTTTCAGCTTGTTCGGGCCACCAGTGGCGGCTTTACCTACCAGCAGACGGCTGATACGGCCAAAGGTATCGTCTTCCACAATACGCATCTGGTCGCCCAAATCTTTCTTGTAGTGAGACAACTGGTCGTCAATGATCTGTTGCGCACGTGCATCACGGTCTATACCTTCGCGTGTAAACACTTGCACGTCGATGACTGTGCCGGTCATGCCTGAAGGCACGCGCAAAGAAGTGTCTTTCACGTCAGAGGCTTTTTCACCGAAAATCGCACGCAGCAATTTTTCTTCTGGGGTCAGGGTAGTTTCACCTTTTGGTGTCACTTTACCGACCAGTACGTCACCGGCTTCCACTTCAGCACCAATGTAGATAATACCGGAGTCATCCAGACGGCCCAGCATACGCTCGGACAAGTTGGAAATATCGCGGGTAATCTCTTCAGGGCCCAGTTTGGTATCACGCGCCACCACTGACAGCTCTTCAATGTGGATAG
>CAYYBN010000280.1:0-2882 GCA_964470225.1 uncultured Methylotenera sp.
TTTCTGCTTCGCGCTCTCGTTCAACCAAGGCTTTGGATAACTGCTTGAGCCATCCATGCTTGCCTATTAAATCTTCGGACTTTTTATAGTTCGCTAATACCCCATCAATCAGATGGTTGGAATGCAGTTTTGATATGGACATGTCTACGCCAAAAGCACGATCGCAGTTTCTTTATTGCACATATATTGGCGTGTCAATAACAGCAACAGCATTATTATTGGTCTGTAACAAAGGTGAATGATGATGATTCTTTTCGACATTTAAATGCGTTTGCTAATGGTCTCAAACTTTATAAGCTATTTAAGTAGGCTCGCCAACTGCCTACATGGCTAATATCGGTAGCATCTTCGGTGGCGTAGCCTTCACAGACAAAACCTTGTAGGCTTTCTCCACCCGTAAGGCTTATCGTGGCGATGCCAAGCGGGGAGGGAATTAATGCGACAAATCGACCATACTGTGCTATCGGGATACGCCAGATTTCAACCGCGATGGCATGGCCCCCGCTGTGTGTACGTATCATGCCGGGTCGGGCCGGTTCAAACCCTCTCAGTTTGAATAAACGGTAATCGGCCGTGGTGTTACTGTCTGCTACCCACTCGGCACCCAAAGCTTTAATTTGATGGTTGAGCGGAAGATCGCGCATGTGGGCACCGCATACTACTATTTGAATCCAATCAGCCATACATTTCTCCTGTTGAGTGAGCGTTGCATATGCATTTAATGCAAACAACTCGGCCTATGTATTTTATGGAATGTTTGCGTTAAAAATTAAATTTTATGGCTGATACTGACACGGAGTACATAAAATCAGCAAGGTTTGTATCACATGCAAATGAGGTCACGGTAAATCACTTTTCACTGATTTGTTCCATCGAGTGATTTTGCTGATTTTCATGTCGTGGATACGGTAATCAGCGTCGGCTAGCCTGCTACCCGCAGCCATGACCAGCGCATCGCCATTGGTAATCTTCACACTATTAATGTTGTCAGCGCTAAAAGCATTGATGGATGTCAATGAGTTCAAGTGACTAAATTGCACGGTGAGCAGTTAATGCTAGCCAGCCTATATCAATGGCCACTTGTTAGGCAACGTCGCCGAGTTTGACACTTTCACTCCCCAATATGCTTGGAGGTTGCTTTACAAGATAGAGCCACGTACTGATAAGCCATTATCCACATGGCTAGGGTATTGCATCCACATACGTATGTTAAAAAACAAGATAAATGTTTGCTTAGTTGTGAGGCCCGTTGCAGTAATACAGATTTAAATTTCGGTCATTGTTGACAAGCTGCATGCTGCGCAAAACCGGTGTATTAAGCCAGGTTATAAGGTGTTTACAGACTAAATGCGTTATGTGGCGTCCCCAAAACGAAAGTTTGCATGCTTTATGGTGCTGGTCACCTGTGCCCGTTAATACAAGGCCGGACAAGCAACCATACATATCCATGAATGGATAGTGCTATCATGGGTCTCATAAGAAAGATTTGAAGAGAATGCACGCCAAGTGCATTGAGGGAGATCAGCTTCTGCGGTAAAGACTATGCCAAGGTTACACTGTAATTATTTTGAGGCGGTTATCAACTCCAGTGATGACGCCATTATCGGTAAAGATTTAAATAGCATCGTTACCTCTTGGAACAAAGCGGCCGAACGGGTGTTTGGTTACAGCCAGCAAGAAATGTTGGGTCAGTCCATTTTGCGCCTGTTTCCTGATGATCGCTTGATTGAAGAGACGCTGATCATCGAGCGTATCAAAGCGGGTCAGCGTATTGATCATTTTGAAACGATACGCAAACATAAATCAGGTGCGCCGGTGTATGTGTCGGTCAGTGTTTCGCCGATTTATGATGAGCACCACAACATCATCGGTGTCTCCAAAATCGCGCGCGATATCGGTGAGCGCATCAAGCTGAACGAGCGTATCAGTCAATTGATGAGCTCGATGAAGCACTATCAGTCGGTGGTGGAGTCGTCAGACGACGCCATTATTGCCAAAGACTTGCAAGGCATTATCAATAGTTGGAATCGTGGCGCCGAACAACTGTTTGGCTACACTGCGCAAGAAATGATAGGCCAACCCATGTTGCGCCTGTTTCCACCTACGCGCGTGCAGGAAGAGTCGGCCATTCTTGAGCGCATTTCACTCGGGCAACGCATAGACCATTACGAAACTGAGCGACTGCACAAAAACGGCAAGCTGATTGATGTGTCAGTGACCGTATCGCCGATTTTCAGTGATGATGGGCGCGTGGTCGGTGCTTCTAAAATTGCCCGCAACATCACGCAAAAGGTCAAGGAACAGCAGCAAATCTGGATACAGGCCAACCACGACAACCTGACCGGCCTCGCTAACCGCAAATATTTTCTCGAGCAACTCGACCAAGCCATTGTCCGCGCCGGGTTTGAAAAACAGCCACTGGCCGTCATGATCATGGATGTAGACAATTTCAAGCGGATTAACGACTCGCTGGGTCACCGGTCTGGTGATCAGGTACTGATGAACATCGCCCAGGCAATTAGCCGCCAGGTAGCTGGACGAGGCGTGGTCGGCCGCATGGGTGGAGACGAGTTTGCTCTTGTGCTGACACAGTTTCAACATCTCTTTGAGGTGGAAGTGTTTAATCGCACCTTGCTTAGCAGTTTTAATAGTCAGACCGTGGACAGCCAGCGACTGTCGGTCACCGCCAGTATCGGTATTAGCATTTATCCCAACGATGGCAAAGCCAGTGATGAACTGATACGCTTTTCCGATCAAGCTTTATATGAAGCCAAATACCATGGCCGTAACCAGTTTAAGTTTTACTCAATGGCACTGGAGTCGGTACTGCAAAAAAAGAAAAAAATGGTCCTGGATATCATCTCGTCGATTGATTTGGGCCA
>CAYYBN010000281.1:0-2875 GCA_964470225.1 uncultured Methylotenera sp.
AAAGGTGCCGAACTGGCTGAAACGTTAAAAGTCCAGATGCCGGCCCTGCGTAACCGGGTGTTATTGCTGCTCACCAGCAAAAAAGCGTCGGACATTGCCACGCCGGAAGGCAAGGCCAAACTCAGTGAAGAACTGTTGCTGGAACTGAAAAAACCACTGAGTAAGTCGGGCAAGCCGAGCAAAATTACCCAAGTGTTATTTACTTCATTTGTCATTCAATAAAGCAGTGAGAGGCACCCGGCATGGCGGCTGACAAATTTTTATCGCAAGACGAAATCGACGCCTTGCTCAAGGGCGTGGAAGGGGACGATGATGCGGACACCCATCAGAAAGATCACCATGGCATACGCACCTATAACCTGGCCACCCAGGAGCGCATCGTCCGTGGCCGCATGGCCACGCTGGAAATTATTAACGAGCGTTTTGCCCGCCTGTTACGCATTGAGTTGTTCAACTTTTTGCGGCGCACAGTAGAAGTATCGGTTGGTCCGGTACGCATCATCAAATACACCGACTTTATCCGCAACCTGGTGGTGCCCACCAATTTGAATCTGGTGCACATCAAACCTTTACGAGGCACCGGGCTGATGGTGCTGGACCCTACACTGGTATTTTTGGTGGTGGACAATATGTTTGGTGGCGATGGACGCTTTCATACACGCATTGAGGGCCGCGATTTTACCCTGACCGAACAGCGCATCATCCAGCGCGTGTTACACATTATGTTCGATGCCTATCAGAAAGCGTGGGCACCGGTGTACCCGATCGAGTTTGAGTATTTGCGTTCGGAGATGAACACGCAGTTTGCCAACATTGCCACGCCCAACGAGGTGGTGGTGGCCATCACCTTCAATATCGAATTAGGCCCCAACAGTGGCGAAGTGCATTTTTGTGTGCCCTACGCCATGATAGAACCGATTAAGGACCTGCTGACGTCGCCGCTACATGGCGAAAACCTCGGCGGGGACAAGCGTTGGGTCAAGTTGATGACACAGCAAATTCAGTCTGCTGAGGTAGAAATTGTCGCCAACTTGGCCAACCGCCGCATGATGGTGGCTGACCTGTTGGAACTCAAGGCTGGTGATGTCATCCCGATTGCGATTAACGACAGTGTCGAAGGCTGTGTGGATGGTATCCCGGTCATGGAGTGTCGCTATGGCGTATTCAATGGCCAATACGCGCTTAAAGTTGAAAAGTTGGTGCGCGCCAACGGTAGTCATGAATCAGTGCAAGGAGACGCATAATGGCAACAGATCCCGCAGTGCAACCCGATGAGCCCACCGCAGCCGTGGCGGCAGCAGGGTTTAATCAGGATGTGCAAACCATCGCCGAAGATGACTGGGGTGCAGCACTGGCCGAGCAAAGCCAGCCTGCGTCGTCGGTACTTCAAGAACAGTCCGGCAAAACCGCTGTGTTCAACGAATTCAGTGCCAGTAACAAGCTGCAAGGCACGCAAAATGACATCGACTTTATCCTCGATATTCCGGTGCAATTGACGGTAGAACTGGGCCGCACCAAAATCTCGATTAAAAACCTGCTACAACTGGCCCAAGGTTCGGTGGTAGAACTGGATGGCATGGCTGGTGAACCAATGGATGTGCTGGTCAATGGATGCTTGATTGCCCAGGGCGAAGTAGTGGTGGTGAATGACAAGTTTGGTATTCGCCTGACCGATATCATCACCCCGGCAGAACGTATCCGCAAACTGAACCGCTAGAGAGCCGCATGACCTTGTTAAAAGCATTGAGTATTCAAACCTGCGCGCGTTCAAGCGTGCTGTTGTATGCCTGGCCGACGTTGTCACTGGCAGCCGATACTACGGTTGACGCTGGATTACTGCGTATGCTGGCCGGGCTAATCGTCGTTGTGTTGTTCATGGCGGCATTGGCATGGCTGGCCAAACGCTTTTTGCCAGGGCAGGGCATGCGCTCGGCTGGCGTCATTCGCCAAGTGGCTGCCATGCATCTGAGTCCGCGTGAACGCGTGGTGGTATTGGCAGTGGCTGACCGCTGGTTGGTGGTGGGGCTGCATGGTGGCCAAATGACTGCCCTGGCTGACTTACCCGCCCAAGATGCCCAGACTTCTGCACCTTGGGCCGAGGCCGTGTCGGCGGCGACATCCAACAACCTTACTCAATCTACCACCACGGATGGCCGCTTTGCCGCCCGCTTGCAACAAGCCATGCAACAGCAATGGCAACAGCGTTTCAAATCTCCAAATAGCCCGACTTGAGTCCGCTTTTTTGGCCCATGGCTATTGCGATAAGCCGCGTAGCATGGGCACCAGTGCGGTCAAATTGAGATCGCTGGTTTTTTCCATTGTTTACGGTTTGGAATTCAGCTTATGTCTGCTCGTCATCTGCTTTGTGTAATTTTACGGCTGGTCTGCACCATGCTGAGTCTGGCCTTGCTGCCACTGGCTGCGCATGCGGCCACCGGCCTGCCCATTGGCACCGTTACCCCGGCAGCGGCTGGCGGCCAAGATTATACGCTCAGCCTGCAGACCCTGATTTTACTGACAGCGCTCACGTTTATTCCGGCGGCCTTGTTGATGATGACCGGTTTTACCCGCATCGTCATTGTGTTATCACTGTTACGGCAAGCGCTGGGCACACAGTCAGCGCCATCTAATCAAGTATTAATCGGGTTGTCCTTGTTTATCACCTTTTTTGTCATGGGTCCGGTGTTCGATAAAGTGTATCAGGACGCCTATCAGCCATTGTCAGAAAGCAAAATCACCATGAGTGAGGCGCTAGACCGTGGCGTGCTGCCTTTGAAAACATTTATGCTCAAGCAAACGCGTGAAAGTGACCTGGCCTTGTTTGCCAACATGGCCCATCGCGCTGAGCTCCATGGCCCGGAACAAGTGCCGATAC
>CAYYBN010000282.1:0-2864 GCA_964470225.1 uncultured Methylotenera sp.
GAGTGTGACTTTCAGTTTGTTAAACGCATCTGGGTCGGTAGGCGGGTTGGCATGGTAGAAGTTACGGGCGATAAAACGCTCGAATACTTTTTGGTCATAGCCTTTTTTAAATTTGGCATCCAGCATGCCCTTGATGTCAGCGCGCCATGCGTCCAGATCAACCACCTGACGGCCTACCGCCAGAATTTTCAAGTCATCTGGCAGGCGGCCCAGCAGGTCGAGACGGAATAAGCCAGGATACAGTTTGACACGGGCCAAGTTGCCACTGGCGCCAAACAATACCAGGGTGCATGGATCAATTTTATTTGTCATTTCTAACCTTCATGAAGATAAAAATGGTAACGGGAAAGGGCACGCCTTTCCCACTCAGTCTATTCAAGTGAAAAAGCCTCTCCTTCACAGAGAGGCTTGATTCGACTTACTTGGTTTTTACGGAGTGACCACCAAATGCATTACGCATCAGTGACAACAATTTGTAGCTGTAGCCTTCGGAGTCCTGGCTACGGAAACGCGCTTGCAATGCCGTGGTCAACACCGGTGCCGCTACACCTTGTTCTACCGCTTCTACCACGGTCCAGCGACCTTCACCGGAGTCCGCCACATACGGGGCAATTTCTTGCAGGCTTTGATCATCTTTCAATGCCTCTGCGGTCAAGTCCAGCAACCAGCTACGTACCACGGAGCCATGACGCCACAGTTCGGTGATTTGTGCCAGGTCAAGGTTAAAGTCTTCTTTGCCTTTGATCAGGTCCAGACCTTCAGCAAACGCCTGCATCATGCCGTATTCGATACCGTTATGAATCATTTTGGTGAAGTGGCCAGAACCAACAGGGCCCACATGCGCCCAGCCACGGTCTGGATGGGTCAATGCTTGTGCGTAAGGTGCCAATACATCGGCGTATTGTTTTTCACCGCCGTACATCAGGCAGTAGCCGTTATCCAGGCCCCAAACACCACCAGAAGTACCACAGTCGATAAAGCCAATGCCGTGTTCGGACAGCATGGCGCCACGCCGTTGGCTGTGTTTGTAGTTGGAGTTGCCGCCATCGACGATGATGTCGCCTTTGCTCAGCAGGGGGATTAATGCTTTGATTTGGTTTTCGGTGATTTCACCGGCTGGCAACATCAACCAGACGATTTTTTGGCCTTGCAGTTTGTTTACTGCATCTTCAACAGAAGTCGCGGCTTCCAGGCCTTCGTTTTGAACCAGTTTGTTAACAAATTCGGTATTAAAGTCGAAACCGACCACGTTGATTTTGTGACGCAACAAACGCGCAGCCATATTGCCGCCCATTTTGCCCAAGCCGATCATTGCTAATTTCATTCGGAAATTTCCTATGGTGTGAGGACTGTTAAAAGAAACACCCATCTTTTGGATGGCATGCACCCGGCGGATGAAGTGAGATAATTTTGCAGAATTATCAAACCGAGTAGGCTATAATTATATCAAAGGCAGTTACATTCTTAAAGTCTGCACTCAGTTTTGCTCCGTTTTTATCAGGTTTTCTATGTCACATCCCACTCAAACCCGCTGGCACGCCTTTCAATCCCAAGACGAAATCAATCAGGCCGCGCTCAGCCGTATTTTGCAGGCAGCAGATAAAGCGATTGCCAAGTATGGTCAATTTTTAATTGTTTTGGCGGGCGGCAGCACACCCAAAGCGGTCTACCAACTGTTGGCTCAAGCGCAAGCCGACTGGTCAAAATGGCATGTTTATCACAACGATGACCGCTGCTTGCCAGTCGACCATGTAGAGCGTAATAGCAAAATGGCGCGTGATGTCTGGCTGAATCATGTGGCTATCCCGGCAAACCAGATTCACGATATTCCCGCCGAACTGGGCAATGTGGCCGGGGCAAAAGCCTACGCGGAAACCCTGAAAGGCGTGCGTACTTTTGACCTGGTGATTCTTGGCCTCGGTGAAGATGGTCATACTGCTAGCTTGTTCCCTGGTCAGGCCGTGGATAATAGTGCCGACGCAGTGCCAGTTTATGATTCACCTAAACCGCCGGCGGATCGCATTACCATCAGCCAGAAGCGATTGAACAATACCCATGAAGTGATGTTTTTGGTCACTGGCGCAGGTAAACAGGAGGCCGTGGACAATTGGCGCAATGGGGTGGCGATTCCAGCCGCACTGATCCAGTCACCCAACGGCGTGGATGTGTATTGTTTTGGCGTAGCGCTAAATTAAGCATGCAGACAATCAAACAACAGGCCCGCAATTGCGGGCCTGTTGTTTTTGTCGGCTATAGTAAAAGTGTTTTCGTGAGTGTCGCACTCAGGTGTTCTGAATCACGATCTTTGGAAACTTGGCGCTGTGGTCCAGACTGGCCATGGCGATTTTGGCGGCGGCCTTGCGGGCGATTTCCTTGTAGGTAATCGCCGCAGTGCTATCCGGGCTGGCCACCACGGTCGGCTGTCCACCGTCGGCTTGTATACGAATCTGGATGTCCAGTGGCAAACTGCCCAATAAATCCACCTGATAGTCGTTAGCCATGACGGCACCACCGCCAGCACCGAAGATGTGTTCTTCATGACCGCAATTGGAGCAAACATGCGTGCTCATGTTCTCGACAATGCCTAAAATCGGAATCCCGACTTTTTCAAACATCTTCAGCCCTTTGCGTGCATCAAGCAGCGCAATGTCTTGCGGGGTAGTCACAATAATGGCGCCGGTGACCGGAATTTTTTGGGCCAAGGTCAACTGAATATCACCAGTGCCGGGTGGCAAGTCTATCACCAGATAATCGAGGTCTTGCCAGCGTGTATCACGTAACAATTGCTCCAGCGCACCGGTGACCATGGGGCCGCGCCAGACCATCGGCGTGTCGGTATCTACTAAAAAGCCGATGCTCATGGC
>CAYYBN010000283.1:0-2849 GCA_964470225.1 uncultured Methylotenera sp.
GAAGCGCTGTTGCAAATTGCCAGCCATCACGGCGTGCCTTATGTAGTACTGGCTATTCCGCTGCTGGTGGAAAGTCAGGCAGACTGGCCCATGATACAGCATGTGTTGGTCATTGATTGCAGCGAGCAGACCCAGATTGCCCGCGTCATGGCGCGTAACCAGTTATCGCAGCGCATGGCTGAGGCCATGCTGGCGGCACAAAGCCCGCGTGAGGCACGTTTGCAAATTGCCGATACCGTAGTCGATAACAGTGGTGACCTCGTTCAGCTCAGGCAAAACATCGTCGAATTTCACAAAAAAATGGCAAATGCTTGCACCTGACTCTAAACCATTTCATAATCAGGCAATTATCAACTTTGTTTCAAGTAACTGCTGACTGCCCATTCACCGTGTCAAGCTACGAGTTTCCATTTAACGAACGTATACGTACATTTCTTCGCTTGGAAGATTTGTTCATCAAAGTGCTGCACCACGTAGAAGTGGGGCACGAATACAGCCATCACACCGCCCTGGTGTCCCTTTTGCAAATGCTGGACCTGATAGACCGCGCCGACCTCAAGGTAGATTTATTGCAGGAGTTGGACCGTAACAAAACCCAGCTCACTTTTTTGCAAAACAAACCTGGCATTAACCCTGAAGCCTTGCAACACACCATTGCCAGCCTTGAACAATGTGCGCAAGGCATTCGTGCCGACAACCTCAAGCTGGGGCAAACCCTGCGCGAGAATGACTGGCTGATGAGCGTCAAGCAACGCACCAGTATTCCCGGCGGTGTATGCGAATTTGACCTGCCTTCCTATCACCACTGGCTGAATCTGGGGCTGGACAGGCGCAAAGCCGACCTGCAAGGCTGGTTGTTGCGCCTGATGCCCATGCACGAAGCCATTAAACTGATATTGCAATTGTTGCGTGGCAGCGGACAAGTGCTGACGCTAACAGCGCAAAATGGCGCCTATCAACAGCAACTCAGTGGCCATAAACCAGCCCAGTTATTGCGTATTGAAACCCAGCATGGCGAATGTTTCCCCGAAGTGAGTGCCAATAAATACGCCATCAATATTCGCTTTCAGCGACTGGATTTTGTGCAACGGCCTAAGCAATGTGAAGAAGATATTCCATTCAGAATGATAATCTGCAACTTTGCCGGTGGGCATGCCTGATGGCCATTGATAAGCCGCGCTTGGTCGCTTGCCCCAGTTGTAAAGCCATGACGCCATACGATACCACCAATGCGTTTCGTCCGTTTTGTAGCCAACGTTGCAAGCTCATGGATTTGGGCGATTGGGCCGCTGAAAAATTCCGTATTCCCGACCACACTCCGCCAGAACTCGGCGATGAATTGGATGCTTAAAACATGTTGTTTTTGAAAAGTGTATTTGCAAGTGTGCTACTAGCCACCAGCTTAGTGGCCCAAGCTGAAGTTGCCATTTCCGAGGCTTGGGTACGAGCCTCTAATCCAGGGCAATCTGTGGGTGCGGCCTACGTCACCCTCAAAAGCCCACAAGCGGTCAGTTTGGTGTATGTTGAAACCGAGCGTGCCGAGAGCGTAGAACTGCACAGCATGACCATGCACAACGGCGTCATGAAAATGCGTAGCCTAGAAGAAATTGCCTTGGCCACCAACCAAGTTGTCAAGCTTGCCCCAGGTGGCTTGCACTTGATGTTATTTGGCTTTAAACAACCGTTTAAAGCCGGTGAGCAAGTCAAATTCAGATTTTGCTTTAAAGACAGCAAAGGCAATATTGTTGACCAGTTTGCGACCTTGCCAGTCAAAGCCGCGCCCTGATTCAACTCTCCGTAGACCGATTAAGCCTTTACGCGCTATCAATCGCGCTCTTTAGCAAAAGTCGCCAAATACAAATTTTCAACTTCTGCTCTTGCCCAGGGTGTTTTGCGTAAAAACTTCAGGCTAGATTGCATGGAAGGTTCATGATTAAAACAATTAATCTTGATTCTGTCCCCCAGTTCAAGCCAGCCATAATGGGCAACCAGCCGCTCAACAATGATGGCAAGTGTGAGGCCATGTAGCGGGTTATTGGCTTGGTGCTGCGGATTCATCGTATATTTTCCGGGCAAAATAGGGACAGGTCTAGTTATGTAGCATTATTGCAGTTTACTTTCCCTGCCTCACTACTCTCCCCACCGTGGTGAAATGGAGGGGGCATAATAGGGACAGGTCTAGCTATGTAGCATTATTGCAATTTACTTTCCCTGCCTCACCACTCTTCCCACCGTGGTGAAATGTATTTCAAAGAAATCCGCGATTTCCTGATATGAATAGCTACCTGTTGCATAAGCTCGCCTGATCGCCGCATTTCTATCGGGTGTTTCATTGTGAATTTGAGCTAATGTTGGTGCGGGTGGTCGGCGTTGTACAAATGGAATCTGAACGTCGTCGCGATGTTTTTCCGATAAACATTCTTGCATGCGCTGCACAAAGGCTTCATCCCCCAAAAAAACCTGTCCTTTGATCTGCTTCCAAGGCGTGTCAGCATGCATGCCTTCCTGCACAAACTGTGCATAACGCGATTGAGCGAGGCTACGTTGCTCGGCAAAGGCTGCCAGCAAACTATCCACCGCCAACCATGTGGCAGCAGGTGCCAAGCCCACAGTTTCACGATAACTGCTCCATGCCCATTCAGCAGGCGTTTCCACCATACCCGCCCTTACCGGATTAAGCACCACATACCGCGACAACTCTAGCAAATAGGCATCACTATCCACCAAAATAGCTTTGAAACGACCCTGAAAAAGAGGCCCGACGCGGCGATGCCGTCGATTGCTTGCCTGCGTATAAACACCATTCAATTGCCGCATGCCTTTAGAAAGGTTGCCATCTGGCGTTTGAA
>CAYYBN010000284.1:0-2827 GCA_964470225.1 uncultured Methylotenera sp.
TCCACGAGGTACTGGAACGTGTGCGCAGCCTGCTACTGGCAGAATCGCCGCACCATATCAAAGTAGTGCGAGACTACGACACCAGTTTGCCAGAGTTGATAGGTGACCGTGAAAAGTTGATTCAAGCGGTACTGAACATCGCACGCAATGCCGTGCAGGCCATGCTGCAACACCAAACCAGAGAGGCCAGTGTAACCCTACGTACTCGTGCCGAACGCCAAATTACTTTGGCCAGAAAACGCTATAGAGTAGGCATACGCCTGCAAATCATCGACAACGGACCTGGCATTCCGAGCGGGATTCGGGAGCGGATTTTTTTTCCACTGGTCTCTGGCCGTGAAGGCGGCACTGGTCTGGGGCTGGCGCTTGCACAAACCTTTATTACACAACACCACGGCATGATTGATTGCGAATCTGCGCCGGGTAAAACCATATTCCATATATTGCTCCCCATTGAGAGCACTCAATTAAAACCCCTACAATAACCGCACCGAGACACCGCCATGAAGCCAATCTGGATTTTAGATGATGACAAATCAATTCGCTGGGTATTTGAAAAGGCCTTGGCACGAACCGACTTTGAATTTAAATCGTTTGCCTCGGCCGCTGAAGCGTTGAACACACTGCAACGTGAACAACCGCAGGTGATTGTGAGCGATATTCGGATGCCCAATGGTTCAGGGCTGGAATTCCTGTCTGAAGTCAAACAACGTTATCCAGATATTCCAGTCATTATTATGACAGCATACTCAGACTTAGAAAGTGCCGTTGCCGCTTTTCAAGGCGGTGCATTTGAATACTTGGCCAAGCCGTTTGATGTCGATCAGGCCATTGAAATCATCAAGCGTGCTGTGGATGAAAGCATGCGACAAGCGGTTGAAGTAGTTGATGTAGAACCATCCCCAGAAATCATCGGCCAAGCACCTGCCATGCAAGAAGTGTTTCGTGCCATCGGTCGCTTAAGCCGCTCACACTCTACCGTATTGATTAACGGCGAAAGTGGTAGCGGCAAGGAGCTAGTCGCCAGCGCCCTGCACAAACACAGTCCGCGTGCAGACAAGCCTTTCATTGCCATTAACACCGCTGCAATTCCCAAAGATCTGCTTGAGTCTGAACTGTTTGGTCATGAGCGTGGTGCCTTCACGGGTGCCGCTGCCGCCAGAAGAGGGCGGTTTGAGCAGGCGGATAATGGCACATTGTTTCTGGATGAAATTGGCGACATGCCGGCAGATTTACAAACCCGACTACTACGCGTGCTCTCTGATGGTCAGTTTTATCGGGTCGGTGGCCATCAACCCATTAAAGTCAATGTGCGCGTCATTGCGGCCACCCATCAGGATCTGGAAGAACGCGTAAAGAATGGTTTATTCCGTGAAGATTTGTTTCACCGCTTGAATGTCATCCGTTTGCGCTTGCCGCCATTACGCGAGCGGCGCGAAGATATTCCATTTTTAACTAAGCACTTTCTAGCACAAAGTGCGCAGCAACTTGGCGTAGAACCTAAACAGTTGTCGCAAGCGGCGCTTAAATATCTGATGTCAGTCAACTGGAGTGGCAATGTGCGTCAGCTTGAAAACGTTTGCCACTGGCTGACAGTTATGGCACCAGGTCAAAATGTGGATGTCAGTGACTTACCCCCTGAACTCAAAGACGACAGCCATAAATCAGTTTCCAGCAGTTCATGGCAGGAGTCGTTGGCGCAGGAAGTCACTGATGCACTCAACCGTGGCGAAACTAATATCCTTGATAGCAAAACCAAAGACTTCGAGCGCATTTTGATTACACGCGCACTTAAACACACTGATGGTCGTCGCATTGAGGCGGCGAATCAACTCGGCATGGGTCGAAACACTCTGACCCGCAAAATTCAGGAACTTGGAATCGACGAATAATGGTTACAGCGCTTGATGCTTGACACGATGTAATGGAAAAGAGCTATGCTTGTTGGCATCCACCCGTTTAACAAAGAATACCTGCGCCAACCTTGAGTTATGCTTGCTTGTGCCAAAAAACTGATTGGCACAATGATGAATATCTCCCTCAAATAATATCAAGGTGTTATATACATTATTCACACGTACCACTTCGTCAAACATGCTGTGATAAGAAAAGTCGATAGGCGCCTTGTTTTTAAAGTGGTCATCGTTTTCTTTGATAATTTTCCAGTATAAATCATCATCGTAACTGGCATTTTTTCTAAACAATGAGGTACCACTGTTTAAAGGCGCGTCTGGAGTCAAGTATAAAACGCCAGCAAATACCGTATTGTCATCCTGATGTATCAGACCTTGGCCGTATTCACCCTCCACAATTTGAAAACTGGTATCAATTTGCCACCGCATCACATCATGTTCGGGGATATGAAACACGCTAATCAGTTTTTTGCAGACTTTCTCGTACAGCGAGGCACTCAGCTCTCTCAGATCCTTGGTTCGGCAACCGGGAAATACATACTGTATTCCTTTGATTTCATGGCAATAGGTAAACTTCTGCGCAAGTGCATATTTTCTGATTTCATCAGGTTGCTCATAAAAATCTGAGATGACAGTTACTGGGTACAGCTTCATTTGATACTCATGGTTAAAAAATTATAGGCGCAAGTATAGCAAACACCATAAAAAAAACGGCAACCGAAGTTGCCGTTTTTTATTTCTTCAATTGAAGCAGCAATGGCTGCAATCAAATTAGAAGAACAAGATTGCGCCCAGAGACACAGTCTTCGCTTTACCATCAGCAGCAGCCAACTCTTCTTTAACATCAGAGTATTCGGCAACCAAGTTCAGGTGTTTTGTGAGAGGATGGTATGCACCAACTGTCCACATTTTGG
>CAYYBN010000285.1:0-2825 GCA_964470225.1 uncultured Methylotenera sp.
CATCCGCCATGCGCCAGATTGTTGCGTGGTGGCCTTGCTCTGTCTGCATGTGCCAGGGTAAATTACGCCCTCTATCCCGAACCGCGTGCCAGAATCTGCAATCTCCTTGCGTGAGCAGGTGCACCGATAAAGATAGCCTTGTGCGTGTAATTGCTGCAAGGCTTGGGCATACCATGCTGACCGCCGACTCTGGTACAGCACATCATCATCCCACTGCAAACCATAACGCTGTAAGGCTTCAATAATGTGATGGCTGGCGCCAGTGACGCAGCGCGTCTGGTCAACATCTTCAATGCGGAGCAGCCAGCGACCACCCTGACTACGTACACTGCAATAACTCGCAACAGCCGCCACCAGCGAGCCAAAATGCAGCGGGCCGGTCGGTGAGGGCGCAAAGCGACCAATGACTGGTTTTGTTGTCATGGCGTTGCCAGATGCGGTGGAATATGCCAGGCAACCAATTCTTTGCCACGCAAGACCAAATGACACGCCAGCCGTTCGCTGCCAGCGCGCGTGACTTCAAACCGATAGGTGCGTTTGAGTTGCAATCGCCCCAGTCCGTCTCTGGCAAAGCCAGTTTGGATGCAGGCCACGGTCTCATCCAGAAACTGTAGCTGGCAGCGTTGTGCCAGTTGCTGACCCATGCGGACAGCCACCTCACGTTTGGCTATGCTATCCATCCAGAACCAGGCCAATGCCAGTACCAATAACAGTAAACACCATTCAGTCATAGTAATCTCCAGCAACACTGGCTGACAGTGAGATGACAGGCTCTATAAGCAAATACAAAATCGTTGTATCCTTCAAATATCAGTCGGGAGGGACGTTCATGAGCACAAACCGCGAACGCTTGGCCTTACAGGCCTATTATAAGTTATTACAAAGCAAAGGCGCTGACAGTTCCTTACTGGCTCAACGCCGGCAATTACTGGCTGAGTTGGTGGAGTTGCTGGCTGAAGTCTCCACGGACAGTGCCAGCTATCGGGCAGCAGTCGACCAGTGTCTGGAACACAAACCAGCGGCTGAATGGCCACAATGTTTGCTGATTATTCGCGAGTTTTACCCCTTTTGGCGGGGGGATGTACGTGCAGTGATGCAATATGCTGATACAGTTGGTTTTGAGCTACACCCGATAGGCTGGCAACCTGCAGTGATCGATTTGCAATCGGTATGGCCGGCTTTGCAACAGGAGCAATTCACCACCCCAGAGTTGTGGGCCATCAACGGCTATGTCAAAGCCTTGCAAACGCTGGACAAACTGGAAATTGAGCTGGAACTGCGAACTCGTATGGCTAAATTGATGGTGCTACGCCTGCGTGAAGCCCCGGCACACGAAAAAAATGCTTACCGCATTACGGCTGACGCCACGCTACCGCTCTTTACACTCAAGCACACACGACAAATATTTTTAAATGCCGTGCGTGACTTTTACTATTTCTGGAGCGGCCATCCAGATGCCGTACGTCTGATTTCCCAGCAAAAACCGCATGAGCCACTGTGAATTTGCGCACTTATTGTGCAATGCACTAAAGGTTGCACTAAGTTTGTGCATTATAAAATAATCACCACAAAAAATACCTTTAGAATCAAAGGACCGTGGCTGGCGCATATTTTGCTTGGAGCGATTTTGTTTAAAAACCATGACCGCACCAATGGTGACTGGTCTTTAAAATATCAAAATAAATTGTGATGGAGAGCGAAATGGATGCTGTAATAGCTGCAAATGATGTCCTGTTTGTCTTGCTGGGTGCCATTATGGTGCTGGCAATGCATGCAGGTTTTGCTTTTTTGGAAGTTGGAACGGTACGACAAAAAAATCAGGTTAATGCGCTGGTCAAAATCATGGTCGATTTTTGTGTTTCCACCGTGGCCTATTTTTTTATCGGTTATGGCATCGCCTATGGCGTGCATTTTTTTAGCGGTGCCGAAGTACTGGCCGCCAAAAATGGCTACAGCTTGGTCAAATTCTTTTTCCTGCTGACGTTTGCCGCTGCCATTCCTGCCATTATTTCCGGCGGGATTGCCGAGCGTGCGCGCTTCAATCCACAACTGGCGGCTACCTTTCTGGTGGTCGGTTTTGTCTACCCGTTTTTTGAAGGCATTGCCTGGAATGCCCATTTCGGAGTACAAGACTGGCTCAAAGCAAGCTTTGGCGCCAACTTTCATGACTTTGCCGGTTCGGTGGTGGTACACGCCATGGGGGGCTGGATCGCATTGCCTGCGGTCATATTGCTGGGTGCGCGAACTGGCCGCTACAGCAAGGATGGCCGCTTGCAGGCATATCCGCCCTCCAACATTCCATTTCTGGCACTGGGTGCGTGGATACTGACCGTAGGCTGGTTTGGTTTCAATGTTATGTCCGCGCAATCTATGCAAGGCATCTCCGGGCTGGTCGCTGTCAACTCGCTGATGGCATTGGTGGGTGGTACCTTGGCTGCACTGGTGTTGGGCAAAAATGACCCTGGCTTTGTGCATAACGGCCCACTGGCTGGTCTGGTGGCGGTGTGTGCCGGTTCTGATATCATGCATCCGCTGGGCGCGCTGGTCACCGGTCTGGTGGCTGGTGCCCTGTTTGTGCATGCGTTCACACTCACGCAAAACAAGCTCAAAATTGATGATGTACTCGGTGTGTGGCCTTTACATGGACTGTGCGGCGCCTGGGGCGGTATCGCTGCCGGCATCTTTGGCGCCACCAGTCTGGGTGGCCTCGGTGGTGTCAGCTTTGCCAGCCAATGTATCGGCACCTTGCTGGGCATAATCATCGCCGTTGCCGGTGGCGTGCTGGTGTACGGCCTGCTGAAAAAACTGTGCGGCCTGCGACTCGA
>CAYYBN010000286.1:0-2824 GCA_964470225.1 uncultured Methylotenera sp.
CTGACCCTTTATACCTGGCGCGCCGCATTATCCGCATGGCATGGGAAGACATCGGTCTGGCCGACCCACGTGCTATGCAAATTGCCAATGACGCCGCATTGACGTTTGAACGTTTGGGCAGCCCGGAAGGTGAGCTGGCGCTGGCGCAAGCCGTGATTTATCTGGCGGTCGCCGCCAAAAGCAATGCGGGGTACATGGCCTATAATCAAGCCAAGGCCTTTGTCGCACAAGACAAATCCCGCGCCGTGCCACTGCATTTGCGCAACGCTCCCACCAAGCTGATGAAAGCCCTGGATTACGGCAAAGAATACCGCTACGCGCACAACGAGCCGGACGCGTATGCCGCCGGTGAAAGCTATTTCCCCGACGATTTACCTCCACAAGCCTTTTACCAGCCCACACCTCGCGGTTTGGAAGGTAAAATAGGTGAAAAATTGCAGCATCTGAAAGACCTGGATAAAAAAGCCAAAAAATAATATTGCCGCAGATAAACGCTGATGTACGCAGATTCAAACCTTGGATTTTCTCTGCATCTATCCGCGTGCATCTGCGGCTAAACTGAGAAAGCATTTATGTTAGACATACAACAACTGAGAAATGATTTAGACGCCGTGGTCGCCCGCTTGGCGACGCGCAAATTCGTGTTCCCGGCCGAGGAATTTAAGGCGCTGGAAGCACAGCGTAAAGCCGTACAAACCAGCACAGAGAACCTGCAAGCCAAACGCAATGCCGCTTCCAAACAAATCGGTATCGCCAAATCCAAAGGCGAAGATGCCAGTGCGATTTTGGCCGAAGTGGCCGGGTTGGGTGACGAATTAAAAGCCGCCGAAGCGCAACTGAACGAGATACAGGCCCGCATGCTGGTGTTGATGCAAAACGTACCTAACTTGCCGCATGACAGTGTGCCGGTTGGTCAGGATGAAACGCAGAATGTGGAAGTACGTCGCTGGGGTAGTCCCAGACAGTTTGATTTTGCTGTGAAAGACCATGCTGATGTCGGTGCGCCACTGGGGCTGGATTTTGATACCGGTGCCAAACTCTCCGGTGCACGCTTTACGTTTATGCAAGGGCAAATCGCCAGACTGCACCGTGCCATCGCCCAGTTTATGCTGGATACACAAACTGAAAAACACGGCTATACCGAGTGCTATACGCCGTATATGGTCAACCGTGAAACGCTGATCGGCACCGGACAATTGCCTAAGTTCGAAGAGGATTTATTCTCCACTCCCCATAATGACAGCACGCTGTTCCTGATTCCTACCTCAGAAGTCACCCTGACCAACACTGTACGTGATGAAATCGTCGCGCTGGATCACCTGCCAATCAAACTCACCGCGCACACGCCTTGCTTTCGCTCCGAAGCGGGTTCGTATGGCAAAGACACCAAGGGCATGATACGCCAGCACCAGTTTGACAAGGTCGAGATGGTGCAGATTGTACATCCTGACACCAGCTACCAGGCGCTCGAAGACATGGTCGGCCATGCCGAGGCGATTTTGCAGGCGCTGGAACTGCCGTATCGCGTGGTTTCGCTGTGTACCGGCGACATGGGCTTTGGTGCAACGAAAACCTATGATCTGGAAGTCTGGTTACCAGCGCAGAATACCTATCGGGAAATTTCATCCGTCTCGAATTGCGAAGCGTTTCAGGCGCGACGTTTGCAAGCACGTTTCCGTAATGCCAGTGGTAAGCCGGAGTTATTGCATACCCTGAATGGTTCTGGCCTGGCCGTGGGCCGTACGCTGGTGGCGGTGTTGGAGAACAACCAGAACGCGGATGGCTCGGTGACTATTCCCAAGGCTTTGCAGCCATATATGGGTGGAAAAACGCGAATTGCTGCTTTCGTCTTAGATGCTAATTATGAAAGTTACTCGATTAAGTTAGGTGAGGTTGCAATCCATAAAAGGTAGTTTTTTGGAATTTAAGCATGTTGTTAAGCCGAATCTTTTAGTTGTTAATATTGCCATCATTGGTTAAAACCACATGTCAATTGCCTATATTGGTATTACCTTAATTTACCCCTCAAACGGATTAAGCGGTAACGGCTGGTCAGCAATTCGATACGGATGTTGCTTGGGGTCATAGGCCGGAAAATACTTTTGCATGATCTGGTAATAACTGCGGATAGACTCGGTGTAGATTATCGGCGCGCCGCAGCTGCAATAGCCGAACTTGGTGTGGTTGTAGTAGTTAGGGTCGTTCAATGACTGATAACCGCGTTTGACATCGGCCCAACGGTCCGGATTGAGGCCCATACGCTGGGCGACGATGCGGGCATCTTCCAGATGGGCAATGCCGTTGTTGTAGGCGGCCAGTGCCATAAAGGTGCGGTCGGGCTCCGGGATACGTTCAGGGATGCGGTCGCGCAGCAATTGCAGGTATTTGGCGCCAGCCATTACACTTTGTTCAGGGTCTAGCCGGTTAGTCACGTTCATCATGTCTGAGGTTTGCTCGGTGAGCATCATCAGTCCGCGCACATTGGTAGGCGAAGTGCTGTAGTTATTCCAATGCGATTCCTGATAACTCAGAGCAGCCAACAGCCGCCAGTCAATATCAGTCACAGCTTGTGCGTCTTTAAACAGCCGTATGTACTTCGGTAATAAAGATTGTGTTCGACTCAAAAAGGCTTGAACATATTGCGGGTTGAGTCGGCGTGTGTAGCCATGGTAGCGGTCTAGCAGGTTACGCAAAGTGCCATCTTTTTCAATCTGTGCGAAAAAGTCGGTCAGTTGTTTGAGTTTTTCAGGACTGCTCTGCCGACGCATGGCCCAAGCTACTTTGTCTGGTGGGCCGATACTGATACCGGCATCGAGCTGCGGAT
>CAYYBN010000287.1:0-2806 GCA_964470225.1 uncultured Methylotenera sp.
TGTGTGATGGCTACTAATTTGGCTCTGGATGACAAGCTTATTCAATCTGCCTGTGCGCTAGGGCAACATAAAACCAAGCGTGAAGCGGTCACTGTGGCATTGGAGCGTTATGTACAAAGTTTGCGCCAGCAAGAGGTGCTACGTCACTTTGGCCAGATTGAGTATGACAATACCTACGATTACAAGCAGCAGCGTCAGCAAACATAATGCCGGTGATTGTTGACAGCTCGGTGTGGTCTTTGGCGCTCAGGCGTAACGCGCCGCCCGATGCTGCGTTGGTGGCACAACTGGAAAGGCTGATTCGGGCGCAGCATGTGGTGATGTTGGGTTGCATCCGTCAAGAGTTACTGTCAGGTATCCGTCATGTCAGTCAGTTTGATTTGCTTAAACAGCAACTTGCGGCGTTCCCGGATCTGCCTGTCGTGCAAACCCATTATGAAACAGCTGCACAAATGTTTAACCAATGCCGTTCAGTTGGCATACAAGGGTCAAATACTGACTTTCTGATATGCGCGGTTGCCAAGCTCTACAATATGTTCATATTCACGACTGATAAAGACTTTGTGCACTACCGCGAAATTTTGGGTATTGAATTGCTGGAATCATGACAGTTTGTCGTCTGTGTAAGCCCTTGTGTCAATCGCCTGTTGAATATCCACTTTATTTAGAAGAGCACTGCCTGTGATGGCTAAAGCGAAAACCCAATATACTTGTACCGAATGCGGGGCTGTAGAACCCAAGTGGCAGGGTCAGTGCCCGAGTTGCCATGCCTGGAATACCCTGGTAGAAACGCTGTCGGAAACGGTGAGCCAGAGCCGGTTTGCCAGCTTGGCACCGACGGCACAGTTGCAGAAGCTGGCCGAAGTCGAGGCGCAGGATGTGTCGCGACAAGCGACCGGCATTACCGAGTTTGACCGTGTGCTGGGTGGCGGGCTAGTGGCAGGCGGCGTGGTGTTGATTGGTGGTGACCCTGGTATTGGTAAATCAACCCTGTTGTTGCAAACCGTGTGTAAGGTGTCGCAATCACTTAAAGCGTTTTATATCAGTGGCGAAGAATCTGCGCAGCAGATTGCCATGCGCGCCAAACGGCTGGGGCTAGATGCCAGCCGGGTGGATGTGCTGGCCGAAATCAATCTGGAAAAAATCAGCCATGTGCTGCAACAACACACACCGGATGTCGTCGTCATCGACTCGATTCAGACCATGTATGCCGAGGCTTTGCAGTCGGCGCCGGGTTCAGTAGCACAAGTACGCGAATGCAGTGCACAACTGACACGTATTGCCAAACAATTGGGCATTAGCATGATTCTGGTAGGCCATGTGACCAAAGAAGGTTCGCTGGCCGGGCCGCGGGTGCTGGAGCATATTGTCGATAGTGTGCTGTATTTTGAAGGCGACCAGAATTCGAGTTTCAGGCTGATACGTGCGTTTAAAAACCGCTTTGGTGCGGTGAATGAGCTGGGCGTGTTCGCCATGACTGAGAAAGGCCTGCGCGAGGTAAGCAATCCCTCGGCGCTGTTTTTATCGCAGCACGATGCACCGGTGCCGGGCTCGTGTATCACGGTGACGCAAGAAGGCACACGGCCCTTGCTGGTGGAAATTCAGGCACTGGTGGACGCTGCACATGCGCCTAACCCCAAACGACTGTGCGTAGGGCTGGAACAAAACCGGTTGGCCATGTTGCTGGCGGTATTGCATCGCCATGCCGGGGTGGCGTGTTTCGACCAGGATGTGTTTATCAATGCGGTGGGCGGGGTCAAAATCAGTGAACCGGCAGTGGATTTGGCGGTATTGCTGTCGATAGTGTCATCGCTCAAAAACAAACCACTGCCAGCCAAGCTGATCGTGTTTGGCGAGGTGGGACTGGCCGGAGAAGTGCGGCCAGTACAACGCGGGCAGGAACGACTGAAAGAAGCGGCCAAGTTGGGTTTTACCCATGCCATTATCCCCAAGGCCAATGCGCCCAAAGGCGGTATTGGCGGTATGCAGATACAGGCCGTGGATAGACTGGATCAGGCCATCGCGGTGTTTCGACAATAAAAATAACCTTTGGTAGCAATGATGATTACCCGTGTGCTTTCACTGCGAAGATTGGGGCAACCGGATTCAGGCTTGTGCGATTTGCCTTCCGCTTTCGCCAGATCGTCTGCTTAAAATCACTTGATCTGCCTTTAGTGGCTTCAGGTTTTATTTCATAGGTTCAAGCGATTAAGTGCATCTGCATCGACTGATCTGCAATGAACCCCATTCTCTCTCGCATTACCATCTTTAAGCTTTTTCACTAGATTTTGAACTATCGTTTTTCTTCGTCTTGTCATCAAATTTTCATAAAAAATTCATGCAACAAATGGTAAAGATTCATGCCAAAACCGGTGTATGTCATTCAGGATTATGTGACATATTGATGACACGTTTGGTAAAAATATGTGAAGGAGATGAGCGATGAAATGGTCTATTTTGTTGTTATTGCCAGTAGCAGTGAGCGCATGTGCGGGGATTCAATCAACGAAGGTAGTCACTTCGCAAGGCGATGTGAGCTACCATTTATCGTGCAGTGAGTTCAATACCACGTTGGAAACTTGCAAGGCTAAAGCCACCGAACTGTGTGGTGGAGCGTTTGAAATAAACCAGCGTTTGTCTTACCGTGAAACGTATCCAGACAGCGGCGATGGCTTTGTGATTCCTGCCAGACAACATTTGGTCGTGGACTGCAAATCCAATCAGCTGTGAATCGTGGTCTCAATAATCGCCAGCGCAGCATGTTGACCGCTGCGCACAGCGGACTCGATGGTCGCAGGGTAGCGTG
>CAYYBN010000288.1:0-721 GCA_964470225.1 uncultured Methylotenera sp.
CAAAGGTACTGTGACCGAAGTTGAATACGAAATTGAGCCTGATGGCAAAGTTTCATACGAGTTTGATATTCTGGAAGATGACAACGAAGAAGTGAAAGTGGAAGTGGATGCGACCACTGGCAAGATTGCCGAAGTAAGCTATGAAGTTTACCAAATCGGCAAAGAGTAATGTTTAATCGAATGTAAGCACGAAATTCGCTTAAACGTGTAGATAGAAAAAGGCACTGCGTAAGCAGTGCCTTTTTTGCATGAGATCAATATGCGAGTTAGGGAGTGTCTACCCCGCTATCTGCATACACTGTTGCAAACATCGGTCCTAGTGATAGCTCACACCCTGTTACAGGTATTGCATAGTTTGTGCCAGTTTTTATATATTATTTAAGTAACTGATTAAATTGAATAATTTTATTTTATATTCAACTTCCTTAGAATTGTATATTGGTTATAACTAACCGATATGGTTATAAAACGCTAGCTTACAACCATTTTTTCTGCGGTGGTTTCTATTGCATCAGTCATCAAATTTAGGAGGCGATTTTTGAGTTTTTTGTAGTCACCACTCCTTATTAATTCAACATGCGCCAGCATGTTTAATAATTCTGCATCTGGTTGTAGCATGACTAGCATATCGTGCAAGTCTTGCTGTATTCGTGTTGGTAAGCTCATAAAATAAATGTTAAACATCTCACACCAAGTGCCGTACAGGTTACCAAGAAAAATG
>CAYYBN010000288.1:731-2798 GCA_964470225.1 uncultured Methylotenera sp.
CGTAGTCAAACTGGGCTGTTGTAGGGAGTGAATGCTGTTCTGGGTGTGGTCATCCAGTAATAACAAACCGTAGTCACTGATTTTTTTTGCCAACATAGCCTGCGCATGGGGCTGACACTGGAATGGGCTGGCCGTTGTGTGAATCAGCCACAAACTGCTGATGGGATAATTGATACAGAATTTTTCAATCTGCTCGGCGTACAAGCAATCACGCTGGTCTTCATCTGTAGTTGGCAATTCTGGCATAGTCAGACTGACTATGCCTTGTTGTTGTAAGCGCGTTTTCTGTTGTTCTGGTAACTTGGGGTCCAGCAAGACTATGCCTTCGCGTTGTTTGAGCAGGGTCAGTACTATTTGTTGTATGGTTTGGGCGGTGGAACACACCATTTGTTCTGGTGATACCAGTGTTCGTTTATCATGGGCTAGCATGAGCGCAAACATTTGACGTAATGCCAGCAGGCCGCGATGGTCATAGGCATCAGTTTGCAATTTGTGTAAATGCAGTGCGGCTCGACGAGTGTGTGGCAATACCGCTGTTTGTATCAGTTTGGCAATATGGGTTGTACGATCGGTAATTTTAGTTTGAGCTTGTATGGTGTTGTTCACTTGGCCCATTGCAGCTTGGACATGCTGTCTGGCTACGAATGTGCCTCGTTTGGGCTGGGTATATATTTTTCCAAGTGCCGATAATTCTTCATACACGCGGGCGACGGTCTTGCGATTAATATCCAGCTGCTTGGCGATATCACGGGTGCTGGGCAGCGGACTATCATGCATCCAATGACCGGCATCAATAAGTTGCAACAATTGTTGTAAAAGTTGCTGGTGTATATTTTGTTGCGCTTGTTTGTCTAGCGACAAATGTAATTGCCATGGTTTATGCACTGCCAAAATTCCCTGTCATGAGTCAACGCATCCGCGTGAACGGACTTTCATGTAAGGGCATCTAGGCTATGCACTTAGTGTTAGGCATGATACAAAAAAAACAAATTGAAATAAAGTCATGACAAAAAAGCATCTGGCCCAGTAATAAAACACTATTCTGGCTGGCTGTCAGGGCAGTTTGTTTAGATTACAGTTACATTCGCTTAACACTGATATTTCATATGAAGTACGCAGCGCTGGGATCCTAGTACCAGTGATCACTTAAGCAAGTGCAGTCCAGCATTTGCTGGATTGTGTTCAAGTGGTTATATTTTGGAGAATACTATGACTAAGACGAAATTTGCGTTTGGCATCGCTGCCAGCGTTGCGATGGCCATCCCAGCAATGGCATTTGCTGCGGCTGACCAAGAGG
The DNA here is from genome assembly GCA_964470225.1 of uncultured Methylotenera sp. Taxonomy (GTDB): domain Bacteria; phylum Pseudomonadota; class Gammaproteobacteria; order Burkholderiales; family Methylophilaceae; genus Methylophilus. Next base: position 2,029 of record CAYYBN010000288.1, read on the forward strand.
CTGCCATGGCCAATGCCAACAACTGGGTACACCCACGTGGCAATCACACTAACCAAGCATTCAGCACACTGGCTCAAGTAAACAAGGGCAACGTCAAAAACCTGAAAATGGCATGGACATTCGCGACCGGTGTCAACCGTGGCCACGAAGGTTCTCCAATCGTTCTGGGTAACATGATGTTTGTTCACACCGCGTTCCCAAACAATGTATATGCGTTAGACCTGAACGACAATCAGAAAATCATCTGGTCCTACTTTCCTAAACAAGACCCAAGCGTTCAAGCAGTACTGTGCTGCGACAACGTAAACCGTGGTTTGGGCTATGGCGATGGCAAGATTTACCTGCAACAGAACGATGGTATGCTGGTTGCTTTAGACGCCAAAACTGGTGCAAAAGTCTGGGAAGTTAAAAACACTGATCCAAAAGTCGGTGCAACGAATACCAACGCACCACACGTCATCAAAGATAAAGTCCTGACCGGCTGCTCAGGTGCTGAGTTCGGCGTACGTTGCTTCATCGCAGCATACAACATCAAAGATGGTTCTCTGGCATGGAAAGCTTATTCAACAGGCCCAGATTCAGAAACACTGCATGATGCCAACACAAACAAAGACAATCCACTGTATAACGCGCTGTCTGTATACCAAGACGTAAATGGTGGTAACAAAGAAGGTGGTTCCTTCAAACGCCTGGAAGCTTCCCAGATCAAAGGTGGTGAAAAAGAACTGGGTACACGTACTTGGTTGAAACCACAAGCTGTGAAAGACGGC
>CAYYBN010000289.1:0-2783 GCA_964470225.1 uncultured Methylotenera sp.
TTACAGGGTATGCCCGATATACCCTTTATGGGCAAGCAGTATTAATACACCGAATAGCAATACTGAGAGTCCGATACGCATGGTTAAAGCTTTGACTGTGCGGTCAGAGCCCTGTTTATCTTTAAGTAAGAAAAATAGCGCAGAGAATAGGCTGCCTACAATGACGAGTAATACCAGTAGTGTAAATAGTTTGATTAACATGTTGGCGTCCTTGATGAGTAATATCATTATGGGCTGTGCTATGAAAAATGCATAGTCTTCCGTACAGATTCAATCGCTCGTTTAAATGGCGAACACTGCTTCTGACAGCCTTGCTAGTCTATGTGTTCATCCAGCTCGGATTATGGCAATGGCATAAAGCTGAAGCCAGAAAAGCAATGGCAGTTGCTTTAAAAACAACGCAATTCCTGTCATTACAACTGACTGAACTTAAACAAACCAACCTTGCTGCAAATATTCATAGCCGCAAAGTGCGTATGAGTGGCCATTATTTGCCCGAGCAAACACTGCTCATTGACAATCAACTTGAGCAAGGTCGACCAGGTTTTCATGTGCTGACTGCCTTCCAACTTGATGACACATCTCATGTAGTGTGGATCAACCGTGGCTGGGTGGCTGGCTTTTCCGACCATCATAAACTGCCTGAAGTGGCGACCACCTATGACCATCAAACCATATCGGGCTTGGCTTGGCAAATTAGGAAAACGGCCTTTCAACTTAAGCCAGCGCATGTAGCTGTCAACACCGGTCAAAACACTGAAATCGTGCAACAGGTCATTGACTTCAAGGTATTGCAACAACGTCTGCCGCAGACCATTCCGCAACTAATCATCAAACTGGATGCCGACGTGCCTAGAGATGGCTTTGTCAGACATTGGCAATTGCCGGAAGGCGAAATAGAAAAAAATATGGGTTACGCTTATCAATGGTTTGGCTTTGCTATGGCGGCGGTGTTGATTTGCCTATACCAAATGCTGGAAAAGCCATGGCCATCCACAAGCGAGCCACAAAATCAATTGCAAGACCCGCACTAGAAAGATGAATGACATAATGCAAACCCCAATGGATGACATGCTGGATCTCGCGCAACAAAAGAAAGGGCGACGTATTTTTTTGTTGCTGGCGGTATTTTTCACCATACCGATTGTCGTGGTTGTGTTGATGATAAAAATGAACTGGCGTCCTACAGGTAAAAGCTTTGGTGAGTTACTACAACCGCCGGTAACCATCACACACATTGAGCAATGGCAGCAGCATACCGGTCAAGCCATGCCTCACTTCTGGCAGGACAAGTGGAATATGGTGTTCATCACGCGTCATTGCGAGCAACAATGTATGCAGCGATTGTATGACATGCGCCAGATTTATGTCTCCCTGTATAAAGACATGCCCAGAGTGCAGCGTGTATTACTTACCGAGGATAGTGACGTCAGTACTATCGTAGCCCGCTATCCAGACATGTTAATCATCAATGCACCTGTAGCCTCCTTGCAAAATATGTCAAAACTATTGGCTAATGGCAATCAGAATACGCTCGATGCAAATCGTGTTTACTTTCTCGACCCGCTGGGCCATGTCATGATGCAGTATCCGCTGTCTGTAGCAGCCAAGTATATCCGCCATGATCTGGTTAAATTACTTAAATCATCATGGGCCGGTTAATGATGTTCAAACGACTCAGTCTGTTGGCGGCCGTATTGGCCTTGTGTGTGGTCATATTAGGGGCGTATGTCCGCTTGTCTGATGCCGGGCTGGGTTGTCCAGACTGGCCAGGCTGCTATGGCACACTGACGGTGCCGCAAAGCCAAGCTGCCATTGAGGCAGCACAGCAGGCGTACCCCAAGCAACCTGTGCACGCTGGCAAAGCCTGGAAAGAAATGGCTCATCGCTATTTGGCTGGCACCTTGGGTCTGTTGATTTTTGTGCTTGCGGTCATGGCTTATGCACAACGTCACATGCTAAAAACCCCATGGACACTATCGGCCGCACTGGTTGTGCTGGTGGCCATGCAAGCTGCGCTAGGCATGTGGACCGTCACACTGTTGCTCAAACCGGCCATTGTCAGCCTACATCTGCTGGGTGGCATGACCACATTGGCCATGCTGACCTGGATTGCCAGCAAGCATTTACAACTCAAGCCTGTTGTGGTCACCACCCGGCAAGGTTACTGGCTGCGCGCTGCGTTACTGGTGTTGTTTATACAAATTACCTTGGGCGGCTGGACCAGTACCAACTACGCTGCGTTGGCCTGTACTGATTTTCCAACCTGTCATCAGGCGTGGTGGCCGAATATGGATATGTCCGATGCCTTTCATGTCACCCGTGCACTGGGTGAAAGTCGTCATGGTGGTCAGCTCGGACTGGATGCGTTGACAGCCATCCAGTGGGTACACCGTTTGGGTGCGCTGCTGGTATTGGCATGGGGACTGTATAGTGTGCATATCTTGTCGCAGTCACAACGGTTTGTTTACGCCTGGCTGTTGCTCATAGTCTTGATAGGACAAATTAGTATCGGTATTAGCAATTTGCTACTGCATCTGCCATTGCCATTGGCCGTGGAGCCGCCATCGACCAATCCCAATCGAGTGGTGTGGCAATTGGCGCCCAATCTCGCGTGGTGGGTGGAGCAGGGATCGCAGTGGGACCAAACTCGGCCGCGACGGCCGAGCGGGCCGTGGCTATCGGCCCGAATGCAATGGCGGTCCATCAGAATTCCGTAGCACTCGGTGCTGGCGCCGAGACGACAGCGGCCAATCAGGTTCTGATTGGCAATATGGATATCG
>CAYYBN010000290.1:0-2763 GCA_964470225.1 uncultured Methylotenera sp.
TGGCGCGACCAATTATTCTCGCTCATGTCACGCAACGCCAGTAGCGCCATTGAATACTTTAATATCCCAGCCAACAGCGTGATTGAGCTAGGTAGCCGGGTGCAGTTGTAAATCAGGACCCCGTATGTTGCGGCTTCACGATTTTTTGTTAATGGTCGCTGCCATGGCCGGCGATTTTATCCATCCAAGCAAACAGCACACCCGTAATGATAAAAGTCAGGTGTATGCCCACCAGCCAAGCCATTTGCTCGGTACTAAAGTTGGCTGTCCCCGAGCTTTGGTGCACAAAGGCCTTGAGCAGATCAATCGCGGAAATCGCTACGATAGAACCGATCAGTTTAAGCTTAAGGCCAGAGTAGTCCACCTTGCCCATCCACTCCGGGCGGTCTTCACTGTCGGCCGTATCTATACGCGAGACAAAGTTTTCATAACCGCTAAAAATCACCATAATCAGCAAATTGCCTACCAGCGTAATATCCACCAGTGCCAGCAGGGAGAGCACCGTCTCTTGCTCGGTGAGTGAGCCCAGGTGGCCGGCAATATGCGCAAACTCCTGGCCAAATTTCACCAGCAAAATGATTAAGCCACCCACCAGCCCCAGATACATCGGCGCCATCAGCCAGCGGCTACTGAAAATTAGTTGCTCTAAAATCTTTTCGATTAATTTCGCCATGAAAACTCCAAATTAAAACTACGAATTTTTCTAAATGAATGATTTTGCAGGATGAAGCGCAAGGCGCACGGAACACAGAAACCGGACAACTAACGCAGTGTTGCGGCGAAGGCTAACTCGCGCAGCGATGTTAAACGTAGTGGCCGAAGTCAATGTACAAATGATTGAGCGCGTACCGCGTAACACAGCGATTCGCCTGTTAAATCACTTCATTCCTAAAACTGAGTGAGCATGTCGCGCACAGCTTCTTCATCAATCCCCTTGCCGATAATCACAATCCGGCTAATCGGCTCATCCTCATCCCAGCCCTCCAGCAAGGTCGGCGGGTAGGGCGTAAAGTGCACGGCATGGATCGCCAGCGGCGCAGGCGCATCTTCCACATGCAATATGCCTTTCAAGCGCAATAAATGCTCGCCATGCGTCTGGCACAGCTTGAGTATCACCCCCCTAAAATCGGCATAAGCCATGGGCTTGGGCAAGAACACGGTAAAGGTGGTCACGCCATCGTGCGCCGGAGCCTGTGGCAAGGTGGCTTTCTTGGCCGCACCTTTAAAGCCGCTGGCCGGTGCCCGCAACCAGCGCTGCGGGTTGGCCTGCTTGCTGGCAAAGTCAAACAAGCCTACATCAATAATATGCATCGGGTCTATCTCGCCATGTGACACAAACTCCTGTGTCGCATTCGGGTTGATCTCACTCAGCTTATCCTGCAAGGCTGTAATCTGCTCTGGCGTCGCCGTATCGCGCTTGGTAATCAGCAATACATCCGCTACCGCTGCCTGCTTGAGCGCTTCTTTCTGCTCTGCAATCTGCTTCAAGCCATGTGCAGCATCAATGGTCACCACCACTGCATCCAGCCGATACACCGACTCAATCACCGGCTCATTCATCAGATTAGCCAAAATCGGCCCAGGGTCAGCCATGCCCGTGGTTTCAATCACCAGCCGTTTAAACTCCGGCACCGCCTGCAAACTACGCTTAAAAAACAAATCGCGCATGGTATCCGCCAGCTCGTTTTTCAGCGAGCAGCACAAACAGCCCGAACTCAGCAACACCGTGTTATCCGCAACATGCTGGCTTTCCACGTTTTGCGTAATCTGGCTATTGGCAAAAATCTGATCCAGCCCGGCCTCACCTAATTCATTGATAATCACTGCCGTGTCTTTCATCGAAGGATGATGCAGCAATTTATTCAGCAGGGTGGTTTTGCCGCTGCCCAAAAAACCGGTGAGCAGGGTGACGGGGATGCGTTTGTCCATATTGAAGGTATTCGGAAGTTTGGTTCTATTGTAACTCGAGCGTTGGGTTACAAGATTTAAGTGTTTCAACGTATATGGCGTTCTTACTGTGAATCACAAGAGTCCTGACATTAAAAGACCCAAATTGCTTGAGACTTTTTGAGTCTTGATTGGCTTACAAATTCAGAAAAAAACGATAACTGTGGGTAGTCCAGAGATCAAATTTTCTCAAGTATGTTGTTCAACTCAGATATCGATCCAGACCTAGGGTTGTACGTCCATGTTTGATCAAAAAAATCTACCTGCTTGTTTTGATTAAGTCTGAAATTCCCAATTGATAACGAAAAAAATCTGTTCCCGCTATTTTTTTGCTGTTCACTTAAACTAATAATCTTTTTAGGTATTTCATCAAGGACGAAGTCAGAGATAACTAATAAATCAGATTTTCTAAATTCAGATTCAGTCATCATTCTTAATCCTTCGACTAAGGCAGGTGTGACATCAGTACCACCGTGAAAACTCATTCTTAAAAAATCAATTAGGTCTTTAATTCCCTTCGGGGGTGATAAGTCTAGGGTGTCGATTGATGTACTGAAATTAATTAAGTAGCACTTCCTGTTTTCTGCATTCGCCCTTGAGGATAGCGCTAACGTGATTGCTTTTGCAATATTTTCAGGCGCGCCACTCATTGAGCCACTGGTGTCAATGCAAATAATGATCGGGCCTTTAGTATCGTTTTCACTGACGGTAACTTCCTCTTCAACCAACCTTTCTAAATTGTTACTTTTGTAGCCTTGCTTGCTAAAGCACATTAAGCGATTTTCTACATACTTCAAATCAAATAGTAAAGCCACC
>CAYYBN010000291.1:0-2763 GCA_964470225.1 uncultured Methylotenera sp.
AGCATGCGTAAAAACAGCCACTGGTTCCATTTGTAATACTCGGGCTGGCAAGTGGCCAGTTCGCGCGACCAGTCAATGGCAAAGCCCAGCGACTGCAGCTGTTTGCGCATGTAGGCAATATTGTCATAAGTCCATTTAGCGGGCGGCACGCTATTTTGAATGGCGGCGTTTTCAGCAGGCAGACCAAACGCATCCCAGCCCATCGGCTGTAACACGTTATAGCCTTTCATATGGTGATAGCGACTCAACACATCACCGATGGTGTAGTTGCGCACATGGCCCATGTGCAGTTTGCCGCTGGGGTAAGGGAACATGGACAAGCAGTAATACTTCGGTTTTTGGCTGTCAGCCTTGGCGTGAAAGCTTTGTTTGGCTTGCCAATGTTGCTGGGCCTGTTGCTCGACTTCTTTGAATGGATACTGCGGTTGCATGTTCACCAATGGGCCAAAAAATAAAAAGTTGATTATACCTTGAAGCGTCTGAAAAAGGCTTGACTAACCATAAGCGCTAAACATGAAAAAAGCCCGCATCGACGCGGGCTTTGTAGACTTGGCGCAGGCTTATTTCAATGCCGCAAAGATGGCCTCTTTAATCGCACCGAGTTCGCCCATGCCATTGACTTTGACATATTTGGGAGCACCGCCTTGACCAGAGTTGGCCCAGTCGGAATAGTAGCCGATCAGTTGTTCGGTCTGGTCATGATAGACCTGCAGACGCTTCAACACGACTTCTTCTTTGTCATCATCCCGTTGTACCAGGTCTTCGCCGGTGACATCGTCTTTGCCAGCCACTTTGGGTGGGTTGAATTTGACATGGTAGGTACGGCCTGAAGCAGGATGGCTGCGGCGGCCACTCATGCGCTCGACAATGGCCGCGTCCGGTACGTCAATTTCTACCACGTAATCGATACCGACACCTGCCTGTTTCATGGCTTCAGCTTGCGGAATGGTGCGTGGAAAGCCATCGAACAGAAAACCGTTGGCACAGTCGGCATCTTTGATGCGCTCTTTCACCAGACCAATAATCACTGCATCTGGCACCAGGCCACCGGCATCCATAAATTTTTTGGCTTCCAGGCCCAGTTGCGTACCGGCCTTGACTGCGGCGCGCAGCATGTCGCCGGTGGAGATTTGCGGGATATTGAATTTTTCTTTAATAAAGGTGGCCTGTGTGCCTTTCCCCGCGCCGGGGGCGCCCAGCAAAATCAAACGCATGTCATGCTCCAAATGATGTGTGGTGTTGAAAAAACGTGGATTATAGCAGGCTAGCGGCCCGCCAGATAATTACTGATGGCGACAAACTCGGCCACCCCCAGATTTTCGGCGCGCAGTTGCGCGTCTATGCCCAGTGCGGCAAAACCGGCATCTTCCAGCAGACCTTTGAGCGTATTGCGCAAGGTTTTGCGACGCTGACCAAAGGCCGCGGTGACCACTTTGGCAAACACAGCTTCGTCGCTGGCGGGGTAGGGCAAGGTATCGAACGGCACGCAGCGTACAAAGGCGGATTCGACCTTGGGTGCCGGGTCAAACGCTTCGGGCGGGACGGTGACCAGATAGTCCATATGCAGGCGGTATTGCAGCATCACTGACAAGCGGCCATATTCAGAGGCCGATGGTGCCGCCACCATGCGTTCCACCACTTCTTTTTGCAGCATGAAATGCATGTCGATGATTTGGGCGGTATTTTCCAGCAGCTTGAACAAAATCGGGCTGGAAATATTGTAGGGCAAGTTGCCCACCACGCGGATGCGTGAGCCCACTTCGGCAAAGTCAAATTTGAGCACATCGCGGTTGTGTATGGTCAGTTTTCCCGGCGGGTAAAAGCCCTGCATCCACTGGATCATATCGCGGTCGATTTCGACTACATGCAGATGTTCGAGCTGCTTGATCAGCGGTTGCGTCATCGCCCCCAGTCCTGGGCCGATTTCCACCATGACATCGGTTGGCTGCGGGTGGATGGCGTTAATCAGGCTCTGGATAATGCCCTGATCGATTAAAAAGTTTTGCCCGAATTTTTTCTTGGCTACATGTTTCATGGCGTTACTGGCGGCGAGATTCCGCCAGTGTAATGGCGAGCTGAATGGCACTCAGCATGGAGCCCACCTCGGCTTTACCGCTGCCGGCAATATCCAGCGCGGTGCCGTGGTCGACCGAGGTGCGTATGAGGGGCAGCCCTAGCGTGACATTCACGCCTTCACCAAAACTGGCGTGTTTGAGCACGGTCAGGCCCTGGTCATGGTACATGGCCAGAAAAGCATCGGCAGCGGCAATATTATGTGCAGTAAACAGGGTGTCAGCAGGGAGTGGGCCGATCAGGTCCATGCCTTGATTACGCAAGGACTGTAAAACCGGGATGATGGTCGTCAATTCTTCAGTACCCAGATAGCCATTTTCGCCGGCATGCGGATTGAGTCCGGCGACATAGATACGCGGCTGCGCGATGCCAAACTTGTGCTGCAGGTCGTGGTGCAACATATGCAAAGTGGTGGTCAGTGATTCTGCGGTAATCGCTGCGCTGACTTGATTCAATGGTAGATGGGTGGTGGCCAGCGCCACACGCATGCCGCCACCGACCAGCATCATCACCACCTGTGGGGTGTGAGTGGTTTCGGCCAAATATTCGGTATGGCCAGTAAAGGTGATGCCCGCGTCATTGATAATGCCTTTATGAACTGGGGCTGTGACCATGGCATCAAACTCGCTCCGCAGGCAACCGTCGCGGGCGCGGTCTAACATCGCTAACACATATGGGCTATTGGCGGCA
>CAYYBN010000292.1:0-2753 GCA_964470225.1 uncultured Methylotenera sp.
GCCAGCATACCGCTGTAATGCATGACACCGATACCGGCGCCCATGGTCAGCCCACCCAGAAACAGATGAAAGCCCCCCTGATGTTTTTGCGATAACCAATGCATGGCCACCCATGCGGCGACAAATGCTGGCAAGATCGATAACAACGTCGGCCAATGCGCATACTTGACGGTGACACATAACTCAAAAGCCAGCATACCAATAAAATGCATGCTCCACACTGCGGCACCCAATGCCATGGCGCCGCCAAGTAAGGCCATACGTTGGTCACGCCTGGAAACAAAGTGATTGGCACTGTCGGCCAGGGTCATGGCCAGAATGGATGCGACGGCAGCCACGATGTATGAAAGCAATACCAAGGACGTGTCGTACTGCGACAGTATGGGCTGACTGCTTGCGGTAGGTACTGCAAAAGGAAAGAAGATCATGTACAAATATCGCCACCGTGGATATTAAACTTTAGTATAACGGAATAATTTCGACTCAAATGCCTGAACAACCGTTTGTAAACCGCCTATTTTGAGTGAGCACATGATTACCACGCACTAAATACGCCGGGTTACGTCTATACAGGCTAAAATGCGCGACCAAACGTGCATGCACTTAATCAAATTTTCGGAAAGCGCTGTGATGCGAGCGATAGGCATTTATATTATTGGCGATGAAATTCTGTCCGGTAAACGGCAGGATGCCCATTTGAACAAGGTCATTCAGTTGTTGGGGACAAGGGGCTTATCACTGAACTGGGCTTTTTATTTAGGTGACATTCCTGAGCAGATTACCGCGCACTTGCAAGCCAGCATGGCGCGTGGTGATATCGTGTTCAGTTTTGGTGGCATTGGTGCCACACCAGATGACTACACGCGGCAATGTGCCGCCGCTGCGGCAGGGCTGCCCATTTGCCGCCACCCTGAGGCCGAAGCCAATATCATTGCCCAATATGGCGAAACGGCGTTTCCCAAGCGCGTGCTCATGGCCGATTTTCCACAAGGCTGCGCGCTGATTCCAAATCCGGTGAATCGCGTCGCCGGCTTTAGCTTGCGGGAACATTACTTTGTGCCAGGGTTTCCAGAAATGGCCCACCCTATGGTGGAATGGGTGCTGGAAACCCACTATCGCCATCTGTTTCATGCCCGGGATTATCTGGAGCAGTCCATCGTGGTGACGCAAGCCGGCGAAAGTGACTTGATTGATTTGATGCAACAACTGCTGACGGACTACCCTACACTCAAGTTGTTCAGCTTGCCACGCACCAACCAGCGCCGCACCACTGAAGTGGGGCTGAAAGGCGAAAGTGCGCTAGTCAAACAGGCCATGAACACTCTGAAAGCCGGAGTAAGCGCACTGGGCTACCCGTGGACTGATGTGCAATAAAATTGCATAGGGCATCCCCATGCAATGTAAACCTTACTGTGGTGCCTGCTGTATCGCCCCCAGCATTACCAGCGCCATCCCTGGCATGCCCGATGGCAAACCGGCCGGCGTACCTTGTATCCAGCTTGATGAACACTACCGTTGCAAGCTGTTTGGCTCGTCTGAACGGCCGGCGTTTTGCGGTGGCCTGCAACCCAGCCTGGAAATGTGTGGCGATACCGACACGCCGCGCAGTCATGCCATTCACTGGCTTGCGCAGCTAGAGCAGGCCACACGGCCTTAAGACTGCCTTCAATTGACCAAGTTATCGGCTTTGCATTTAAGGCATTTTGGCAGCATCAGGTCGATATGCCCAACGCAACATCAGCACCCCGGCCACCAGCATAGGCACACACAGCCACTGGCCCATACTCATGCCCAGCGACAACAAGCCGAGAAAGCTGTCGGGTTCGCGGGTGAATTCCACCAGAAAACGGAAACTGCCGTAGCCGAGCAAAAACAGCGCCGAAACGGCACCTACCGGGCGCTTTTTACCGGCAAATGTCCATAAAATAATGAACAGTAACACCCCCTCCAGTGCAAATTCATACAACTGTGAAGGATGTCTGGCCAGCGCATCTACCTTGGGAAACACCATGCCCCAGTCGGCGTTTGTGGGCCGACCCCATAATTCACCATTTATAAAGTTACCCAGACGCCCTGCACCCAAGCCTATGGTCACCAGCGGTGCCACAAAGTCCATCAATTGCAACCAGACCAGTTGTCGTTTGCGAGCAAACAGCGCCATGGCCACCATGACGCCGATAAAGCCGCCATGAAACGACATCCCCCCTTGCCAGACCGCGAAAATTTCGAATGGGTGCTGCAAAAAATACAGCGGCTGGTAAAACAGCACGTAGCCGAGACGGCCGCCAAACACCACGCCGAGTGCAATATAAAACAGCATGTCATCCGGGTCGGTGGCTTTCCATGGCGCTTTGGCATCCAGTGCATGCAGACGTTTAACCTGATATTGCCCCAGCCACAAGCCACCAAAAAAGCCTATCAGATACATCAAGCCATACCAATGTACGCCAAACTGGCCGAGATGAATGGCAATGGGGTCAAATCCTGGGTGCGTAAACATACTTAAGTTACCTGATCAAAAAATTCAAATTATAGCCTTGCTGACCAACAGCCACGCCGTTATGTTCGTGACAACATTGGCCGCTCCAGCATCCACACCGCCAGTACGCTTATGGTAGCCATCACCGACACATAGCCCCCCACCCAGGCCAAGCCGCCCTGCGTAACCAGCCATTGTGACCAGCCCGGTGCCAGCGAGGCCCCGACAATACCACCCAGTTGGTAAGCCAGCCCGGCACCGCTGTAGCGTACGG
>CAYYBN010000293.1:0-2738 GCA_964470225.1 uncultured Methylotenera sp.
TTCATAGGCTCGAATAATGACTGGTTACCATCACGTAAATCGGTACTCATCCAGATTGGTGGATAAGTCAACACGGCATTTGGCCATTGTCGTTGGGCCAGTGGCACTGGCGCAAAAGCCTGATATTTAAGATGGGGCTGGGCATGCATGCTGTACTCCAAAAAGATGACAAAACAGCATTAATGATACTGATAGGGCCAAAAATCGGATTGCGCATTTATAGTTAATTTGGCCTTTTAAAAAATTTTATTTTATAAAAGACTTATTATTTGCAATAATCATTCAATAAATCACGTATGGATTATCCAAATATGAAACTCGACAAATTTGACCGTAGCATCTTGGATATTTTGCAAAGCGAAGGCCAGATCAGCAATCAGGCCTTGGCGGAACGCATCGGTCTGTCTCCTGCCCCCTGTTTACGGCGGGTCAAGGCATTGGAAGACGCCGGGTTGATTACCGGCTATCAGGCGCTGGTGGATGCCAAAAAACTGGGCTTGCGTTTGATGGCTTTAATCGGCATCTCCATGGACCAGCATACGCCAGAGCGCTTTGCCAATTTTGAGCAAACTGTCAGTGGCATTGCGCAGGTTTTGGAATGCTTGCTCATTACTGGTCAGCAGTCTGATTACCTGTTAAAGGTGGTGGTGAACGACATGGACGATTATCAGCATTTGTTACTGAACAAAATCACCAAAATTACTGGCGTGACGGGGGTGCATACCAGCTTTGTATTGCGTAATGTGATTGCACGCGCAAAAGTGCCGGTGTTGTAGCGCAGTGTCGTCACCATTGTCTCCAAAAAACAAAGCCATGCATGGCATGGCTTTGTTTGGGACTATGCACGCATCACGCTTTTTGTACATCCTGCGCTTTGTAGTACTCACGCACCGGCGTCATGTCAAAGTCACGTGCCCATTTGATAATTTCATCCAACGCGGGCGCGCCAATTTCACCGACTTGGGCGTGGATGCCCGCACGTTCACGAATCACCAGCAAACCGGGAATTTGCTTGACTTCAAAATACTCAGAAATTTCAGGGTCGGTCTCGGTATTGACCATACCAAACACGATATCTGGATTGTTGGCCGCGGCTGCCTCAAAGGTTGGCGTAAATGCCACGCAAGGATCGCACCAAGGCGCCCAGAAATCCACAATCACAAAGGCATTGCCTTCAATGACCTGTTTAAAATTTGCTTTGGTCAGCGTTTGCACAGCCATAATTTCTCCAAATCCAGATGTATTTTTTCAATTTAAAACGCGTTATTGTAGCAGAGCTTATATCAACGCCACACGCGAACCCACTGTGCTCACCTAAAAAGCGTGCTCACACAAACTCAGACGACGGCATGACCCCAGTGTCCGTTAAAAAATAACTCACCAAGCGCTTTACGATTTCTGGGTGCCAGCTCGCGCGCTTTTAATTCCTCATCCAGCGTATCCGGCGAAGCGGCAAAGCCCAGTGACAACATGGCCAACAACTGGTAACGCTCCGGCACCTTAAACGCCTGACGGGCTTTGTCGGCATCAAACCCACCCATCTGATGGGTCATCAAACCTAAAGCAGTCGCCTGCAAGCTGAGGTTTTCTGCGGCAGCGCCGGTATCATAGGCCGCCCATTTGTTGGGTTTGTCGTTATGGCCAAACAGGGTATCGGCACAAATCAGCACCAGTACTGGCGCATTGACCGCCCAGCCCTGATTGCCTGGCACCAGCGCATCAAATGCCGCCTGCCAGGCAGCCAGATTGTCAGTCTTGTTACACACCACAAAACGCCATGGCTGATCGCCAAAACAGGAAGGCGCCCAACGCGCAGCCTCCAGCACAGCGATCAGTTGCGCCTGCGTCACCGGCTTGCTGGCATCATACGCCCGCCCGCTCCAGCGATTGGCGATGATGTCATGTACCGGTTGCGAGGTGATGGCTGGTTTTTGCATGGACTACCCTTTCAAAAAAATATTTTGGCCGCAGATGAACGCGGATACACGCAGATTAAAAACACATTCAAACGTAACATAACCGTGATACTGAGAGGTCGCCGCTTAAGCGCTCATCTGAACAGATTAACGCCATCCATTCAGATTGGATCTGCGTTTATCTGCATTCATCTGCGGTTCATTGATTTGCATTTAATTAAAGCTGTTTTTTCAAACGATACAACAATTCCAGCGCCTGTTTGGGTGTCAGGTCATCCGGCTGTATGCGCTCCAGTGCTGCGACCACGGCATGCGGCGGGGGTTCCTCAGGCGGGGCGCTGGCAATGAACAAATCGTTTTGGGGTGTACTGCCCAGGCTCAATTGTTCCAGTTGCTGCAATTTGCGTTTGGCCAGTTGCACCACCGACCTGGGAATGCCAGCCAACTGCGCCACCTGTATGCCATAACTCATGGTGGCCGCACCCTCTTCAACTTTATGCAAAAAGACGATGCCCTGGCCGTGTTCCACCGCATCCAGATGCACGTTGGCCGCATGTTTGGCCTCATCGACGATGCGGGTCAGCTCGAAGTAATGTGTGGCAAACAGCGTCAGCGCCTTGTTTTTTTCCAGCAACTGCTTGGCCACGGCCCAGGCCAGACTAAGGCCATCAAAGGTGCTGGTACCGCGGCCGATTTCATCGAGCAGCACCAGACTATGGGCGGTGGCGTTATTGAGAATATTGGCGGTTTCGGTCATCTCCACCATAAAGGTAGAGCGGCCACCGGCCAAGTCATCCGAGGCACCAATGCGGGTAAAGATAC
>CAYYBN010000294.1:0-2725 GCA_964470225.1 uncultured Methylotenera sp.
CTGTGGCTAAAATATTTTTAATCCTTAATCTGCCCTCAAACCTCCAAAAGCCAGACCGCATTTTCGGTATAATCGGCCCATGGCTGACCAACAACTCGAACTCTTAAAACTTCCCCCACACTCCATCGAAGCTGAACAATCGGTGCTGGGCGGGCTACTGCTGGATAATGAGGCGCTGGATAAAATCGCCGATATTCTGTCGGCAGGGGATTTTTATCAGCATGACCACAAGCTGATTTTCGAACACATCACCCGACTGATTGAACGTAACCACCCGGCGGACATTGTCACCGTCGCCGAGTCGCTGGAGAATAGCAGCGAGTTGACCACTGTGGGTGGCGTGGCCTATCTGGGCGCCTTGGCGCAAAATACCCCCACTGCTGCTAATATCCGCCGCTATGCCGAAATTGTGCATGAGCGTTTTGTCATGCGGCAACTGGTCACCGTGGGCACTGACATTGCTGAAAGTGCCTACCAACCAAATGGCCGTGATGCCCAGCAATTGCTCGATGAAGCCGAAGCCAAAATTTTTCAGATTGCGGAAGGGGGCAACCGCAGAAGTCAGGGCTTTTTGGGCATGCAAGTGTTGCTGCCGCAAGTGGCTGACCGCATTGATTATCTGTATTCGCGTGAAAACCATTCCGATGTCACCGGTATTCCCACCGGCTTTAGTGACCTCGACTCCATGACCTCGGGCTTGCAGGGCGGCGATATGGTGGTGATTGCCGGGCGGCCTTCCATGGGTAAAACCGCGTTTGCCATCAACATTGCTGAAAACGTGGCGCTGGATACCCAGTTGCCGGTGGCGATTTTCTCCATGGAGATGGGCGCCACCCAGCTCACCACGCGGATGATTGGTTCGGTCGGGCGGCTAGATCAGCATAAAATGCGTAACGGCAACCTGGAAGATGAAGACTGGGAGAAGCTGACCACTGCACTGGGTAAGTTAAATGAAGCGCCGATTTATATTGACGAAGGCGCAGGGTTAAGCAGCTTTGACGTGCGTGCCCGCGCGCGCAGATTGCATCGGCAAACCGGCAAGCTGGGTTTAATCGTCATCGACTACCTGCAACTGATGACTTCACCAGCAGGCAAAGCCGGCGAAAACCGTGCCACGGAAATTTCTGAAATTTCCCGGTCATTGAAAGCGTTGGCCAAAGAACTGGATGTACCTGTAATCGCCATTTCCCAGCTCAATCGCGGTGTGGACCAGCGCCCAGACAAACGTCCAGTCATGAGTGACTTACGCGAATCTGGCGCGATTGAACAGGATGCCGACCTGATTATGTTTGTGTATCGGGATGAATACTACAATCCGGACAGCCCGGAAAAAGGCACCGCCGAAATTATCATCGCCAAACAGCGTAACGGCCCGATTGGTCGCGTGCGACTGACCTTTATGGGCGCACATACCCGCTTCGAGAACTACGCCAACGCGTCTTACATGCCGGACGAATACTGATGCGGCCCACGGTTGCCCATATTTCGCTGTCTGCGCTCAGACATAACCTGGCGCAGGTCAGGCGCTATGCGCCGCAAGCCAAAGTCATGTCTGTGGTCAAGGCCAACGGCTATGGCCATGGTTTGCTTAATGTGGCGCAGGGGCTGGCACAGAGCGATGCTTTTGCAGTGCTCAATGTGGCGGAAGCCATTACCTTGCGTGAGGCCGGTTACGCCCAGCCAGTGTTGCTATTGGAAGGCATCTTTGCCGCCAACCAATTGGCCGAAGTGGATCATTACCGTCTGGATATGGTGGTACATCAGCAGGCGCAAATTCACTGGTTACAACAAGCGACGCTGACAATGCCTATCCGCGTGTTTCTCAAACTGGATAGCGGTATGCACAGGCTGGGTTTTCAGCCAGCAGACTATGCAACCGCCTTGTCGGCCTTACAGGCCTGCCCAAATGTGGCCGAGATTGTCCTGATGACGCATTTTGCCAATGCCGACCAGGATGACGGCGTCAGCCATGCCATGCAAGTGGTGGAACAATCTATGCCAGGCCAACCCTATGCGCGTTCACTGGCAAACTCAGCTGCCATTATCCACCAACCGCACACCCATGCTGATTGGGTGCGCCCCGGCATTATGCTCTATGGTGTCACGCCCATCGCCGAGCAAAGCGCTGCCAGTCTGGGCTTGCAGCCGGTGATGCAACTGCATTCAGCGATTATCGCAGTTCAACATATCCAAGCCGGTGAGAGCGTCGGTTATGGCAGCCTGTACACTGCTGACAAACCCATGCGTATCGGCACAGTGGCCTGTGGCTATGCTGATGGCTATCCCCGCCATGCGCCCACAGGCACCCCGGTGGCGGTGAATGGGGTGTTAACCAGAACTTTGGGACGCGTCTCCATGGATATGCTGGCAGTGGATTTAAGTGTTGTTCCCGATGCCGACATTGGCAGTCCAGTCGAGTTATGGGGTATGCAAGTGCCGGTAGATGCCGTCGCACAGGCCAGTGGCACCATAGGCTATGAATTGTTGTGTGCAGTGACAGCGCGGGTGCCGTTTAATCTGTTCGATTAGCGCTTTCTAAGCTGCAGATGTGGAGATATGTCTGTATCACCATCATTATGAGCCTTAAATTTCGGTTTTTTTGTAGAGGGTCAAGATACTAGCCCTTTGTGTGACGTTGACTCGGCCCGTTAAAACCTTCATACCAAATGTGCATTGAATCAATCATTTTGCGCGCCTATAATGTGTAAGAATTTATGATTTAATG
>CAYYBN010000295.1:0-2683 GCA_964470225.1 uncultured Methylotenera sp.
TGTAACGCTGATTGATGCCGACGGCGAGCACCCGTTGCCTCAGGCCTCTAAAGGGCTGTTAGCCCATCAACTGTTGCAACATATCCACAAACGATTACAAAGCATATAAAAAACAGGTATTTTTGCACCGTTTAATGAAAATCCTGAGACCGATTCAGGCGTTCATCTCTAAAATTGCGCATTATTTTTTTGGATGAATACATATGCGCACCTCACGTTTCAAAAGACACCCCTTGCTGTTAGCCGCCATTAGCGGATTCACAGTTCACGGCTATGCAGCTGAGACGCAAACAGTGACGTTATCGCCCGTCGTGGTGACCGCCACCCGCCAGCCACAAAACAGCTTTGATTTGCCTATTGCCATTGATGTCGTGACAGAAAAAGACATTCAGGACGGGCAGTTGCAAATGAACCTGTCTGAAAGTCTGATTCGTGTACCCGGCATTACCGCACAAAGCCGTACCCAGCAGGCGCAAGATCCGCAAATTTCCAGTCGCGGATTTGGCGCCCGCTCGACCTTTGGTGTGCGCGGTTTACGTGTGTACGTTGACGGTATTCCGTTAACCATGCCCGACGGTCAAGGTCAGCCAGGTGTGGTCGATTTGTCTGCAATTAAAAGCATAGAGGTGATGCGCGGTCCGTTTTCGTCGCTGTATGGCAACTCCTCGGGCGGTGTGATTCAGTTGTTTACACAAGATGCGCCATCAACACCCACAGTGAGCGCCACAACGATGTTTGGTAGCTACGACACCAAACGCAACGTGATAGAGGCGGCCGGGCAACTTGATGGCCTGGAATACATGTTAAATGTGTCAAATTTTGAATCTGATGGTTATCGTGCCAACAGCGCAAGCAAAAAAGAGATGGCTACAGCCAAGTTCAAATTCAATCTTAACGAAGATACACGCGTGACAGCTTTAGTGAACTGGTTTGATCAGGAAGCCCAAGATCCACTTGGCCTAGACCGCAGTCGCGCTTTTTCTGGTGCAAGCCGTGATGGGGTAGTCCCAGCAGCAAGGTTCGCCAATACCAGCGTCAAGCGAGATCATACGCAGATTGGGTTCAATGTTGAATATACGCTAAATGAAAATAACAAGCTCATTTTCACACCTTATGTTGGCAATCGAAATAACGCACAAATACTCACTACCACTGCATTGGCAACTGCACTAACAGGCCCCGGAGGCACCAGCACTAACGGTTGTAATACCACACGAGGCACTTGTGCCCGCTTGAGTGAAATCAACCGGGATTTTTACGGTATCGATGCGCGCTGGGACAACAATGGCTTGGTTGCCTCTCTGCCTTACACGGTGAGCCTGGGCATGACGTATGGCAAATCATCAGATGACAGGCTCGACACCAATATCCTCAATAACGGATTTTCTGTCAGCACGCAAAATCGAAATGAAAGAAATATATCAAGTAACTTTGACCAATACCTTCAAGGTAAACTGAGCCCCTCCGCATCCGTTGACTTACACGCAGGGGTTAGACATACAAAAGTCAGGCTAAAAGTGGAAGATAAATTTACGACTGGCGCAAACAGTCAAAATGACAATAGCGGTTCAGTCGAATATCAAAAAACTACACCGGTTGTTGGATTGGTCTGGAAGCTTTCTGAGTCAACCAATTTTTATGCGAACTATGGCAAAGGGTTTGAAACCCCTACGTTCGTCGAAGCTGCCTTTGATAGCGTTGCTGCCGGTGCCGGCAAACCCAATTTGTCGTTAAAGCCTTCAGAAAGTAATAATTATGAGTTAGGTTTGAAATCATTTATTACGGATAACACCAGACTCAATGCAACCTTGTTCTGGGTTGATACAAAAAATGAAATTGTGGTCAATCAAACGAATGCAGGGCGGTCATCATTTACCAACGCTAACGATACCAAGCGTCGCGGTGTAGAGTTATCACTGGATAGCCGCTTTGAAAATGGTATAGGTACGTTCTTATCGTATACCTATTTGGATGCGAAATTTGACTCTGCCTTTCGATTGGTGGAATCAGGAAATAAGATTCCCGGTACTTATAAGAGCCAACTCTACGCAGAAGTCTCTTGGTTGTATCAACCATTTGGGTTTTTTTCTGCGCTTGAGGGACGTTACAACAGCGAGGTCTACGTCAACGATACCAACACAGACAAAGCGCCATCTTACGCACTGATCAATTTGCGTGCAGGCTTTGAGCAAAGCCTGCGCAACTGGCGTTTTAAAGAATATTTGCGTTTAGAAAATATCACTGACAAAGAATACATCGGCTCGGTACGTGTCAATGATGGCAATGGCCTGTTCTTTGAACCGGCTGCTGGACGTAATTACTTATTGGGCTTAACTGCACAATATCGCTTTTAATGTAGCAAAATCTAATCAGCCAGCGCATGCTGGCTTTTTTGTTTTTATTGCCTATCGTCGACAGTGATTTTCGTGCTTTTTTCGTGTTTAATAGCGCAATTCATAGATGGAGCCTGACAGATGTCGATTACCGTAGACCTCAAAATTCTCGACCCGCGCTTACACCACATGATGCCGGGCTATGCCACACCCGGTTCGGCCGGGCTGGACTTGCGTGCCTGTATCGAGCATACGCAAACCATACAGGCCGGTGAAACCATCATGATTCCGACCGGTATGGCTATCCACATCGACAACACCTATTACGCGGCCATGATATTGCCGCGCTC
>CAYYBN010000296.1:0-2616 GCA_964470225.1 uncultured Methylotenera sp.
TGCGATTTAATCATAGCCGCAACCTTTTTCTTCAACTCGAAGGTACGGGTATCGGTAATAAAGTTGCTGATGTCTTCGGTGATGTCATGCATGGATAACTGAATATGGTCCAGCCCGCCTTCCTTGAAGGCTTGGATGCGTTTCTCGGTTAAACCCACCC
The DNA here is from genome assembly GCA_964470225.1 of uncultured Methylotenera sp. GTDB lineage: Bacteria > Pseudomonadota > Gammaproteobacteria > Burkholderiales > Methylophilaceae > Methylophilus. Next base: position 161 of record CAYYBN010000296.1, read on the forward strand.
CAGAGGTAATCAGGTTGCTGTAATAGCCCAGTTTGTGGGCTTCAGCAACAATCTCTTCAATATCGTCACGCAGCAAAGGCTCGCCGCCGGAAATGCCCAACTGTAATGCGCCCATTTTGCGTGCGTCACGCAAGGCTTGTAACCATTGCTCGGTACTTAACTCGTTCTTGGTATGCTTGTCATAATCGGTCGGGTTGTAGCAAAAAGCGCAATGCAGCGGGCAACGGTAAGTCACCTCGGCCAGCAACCATAATGGCTGTTTGTTGGTTACACTGGCAGCGACGCCATTATTCAGTTGTGCCATGTTCACCTGCTCCTGTTAGTTGACTTTACGTAACCAGGCTTTGCCCAGCGCCAGATCAAACATACCGAGAATATCATCTTCAATATCTGGCACATCCGGAAAAGTGACCTTGAGGTCGGTGACAATGTCACCGACACTGGCCTTGCCGTCGACACGCTTGAGAATTTCCCCTGCCCCGCCGTGCAGTTTGATCATGCCTTCAGGGAAAAGAATCACATAGCTCTGTTGCGCCTCTTCCCACTGAAAACGGTGGTGCAAGGCGATGGCATAAATGTCGGCGTGCTGGATAGTGTGTTCCATGGGCAATTTTCGCTCAAAATATTGAATGTTAGTTGTCGATTTTAATGACAGGCTGACGCAGATAATCGCGACCTTCAGTTTTAATGTCGGTACAGGCCAGCATAATTGAATCGGCAATCACCCAAAGCACATTCAGTTTGAACTGCAAAATGTCGAGTGCTTTCATCTGCATTTCGCGTGAGGTGCTGAAATAGTCGAGCGTCACGCCCAGCCCTTGCTCAACATCGCGACGTGCTTCAGTCAGGCGCTTTTTAAAGTACATCAGCCCCTCTTCTTTAACCCAAGGATACATCGATGGCCATGAGCTGATACGTTGCTGATGAATATGTGGTGCAAACAACTCAGTCAGGCTGGAACACACACTTTCCTGCCATGGGCGCTGCTTGGCAAAGTTGATGTACGCATCCACAGCAAACCGTACGCCGGGCGACACCAGTTCCAGACTGGTCACCTGTTCACGGGTCAATCCCACGGCTTCACCCAGCTTCACCCAAGCTTCAATGCCCCCAATTTGACCTTCCTCACCGTCGTGATCCGTGATACGCACAATCCACTGCTTGCGCACATCTTTATCCGGACAATTGGAAAGAATCGCAGCGTCTTTCATCGGAATGGCAATCTGGTAGTAAAAGCGATTAGCTACCCAGCATTGCAACTGCTCTTTGGTCAGCTTGCCTTCATACATCATCACATGAAACGGATGATAAATATGATAGCCCTGCCCTTTTTCTCTAAGTTTGGCTTCAAACTCTTCACGGGTCCAGGGAAGTGGGGCTTGTGACACAGCGTTCATGGTGCTCTCCTAAAGAATAATGTCCATACCGTCAAACGCCACCTCGATCTTGTGATCATTCAGTATGGCGCGCTCGGCGGAATCTTCTCTTAAAATCGGGTTGGTATTGTTGATGTGTATCAACACCTTGCGTACCGGTTTGTCCGTACCAAACTTGTCAAGTTCCTCGATCATGCCGCCGGGCCCGGATTGCGGATTATGTCCAATGCTACGCGCGGTTTTGGTCATCAGTCCCATGTCCAGCATCTCGGTGTTGGTCCAGAAAGTACCATCCACCATGATGCAATCTGCCTGCTGCATCAGCGGTGGTAAATGTGGCTCAATTTCAGCCAGTCCTGGGGAATACCAGCATTTTTTGCCAGTTGCAATTTCTTCAATCAGCACACCGATGGTGTCGCCGGGATGCGGGTCATTGCGGTGCGGGGAATAAGGGGGGGCAGCGCTTTTCAAAGCCACAGCTGTAAAGCGCAGACCAGGCACATTGGGGATTTCAAAGCTGTGGGCATTGGCCACGTTGTCTGCGTCAATCGCAATTTCATGGTGATTGATGCCACAGTAATGGCCCAAAATATTCAGGATCTGGTTGCCAGTGGTCAGGTCTTCATAGACCATTTTGGTACAGTAAATTTCACGTTTGACTTGGCCTTCGCGCAACATAAATAAACCAGTCGTATGGTCAATTTGCGCATCTATCAATACAATCGCCTGAATGCCGCTATCGCGGACCGCACGACCCGGTTGCAAAGGCGGGAATTCCTGAATTTGTTGCAACACATCTGGTGAAGTGTTGAACAACGCCCAGTCTACACCGTTGCTGGACACGCAAATCGAAGACTGTGTTCGGCGCGTGGCTTTAATAGTGCCCTTACGCAAGCCATCACAGTTTGCACAGTTGCAATTCCACTGTGGAAACCCACCACCAGCACCCGCGCCCAATACATGTATATGCATAAATAAATTTTTCTCTTGTAATGTGGCTGGCAGCTTGCTCAACCTGTTGTCTCAAAGTAAGACACGCATCATACGCATGCGTTGCCTCAACAACCTGCTATTGACAAT
>CAYYBN010000297.1:0-2610 GCA_964470225.1 uncultured Methylotenera sp.
TGTACGCGTATGCCGTGGTTGGTATTGGTGCCGCAGCCTATTCTCCGGCCAAATATGGCATTTTGACCGAATTATTACCTTCACAGTTGCTGATTAAAGCCAATGCTTGGATGGAGGGCACGACGGTGTCAGCCATCATTTTGGGGCCGGTATTGGGTGCAAGTATTGCTGCTGACAACCCATATGTGGGAATTGCACTGATTACTGTGTTGTATCTTGTAGCAGCGGTATTTAACTATTACATTCCCAAGGTTCCCATTGACCATCAAGTTCCGCACAAGTCTGTGCTTTTTTTGCTCAAAGATTTTAGTTATGCCTTCATGACCTTATGGAAAGATCCACAAGGTCAGGTATCTTTGGCAGTAACCACATTATTTTGGGGTGCTGGGGCCACCTTACAATTTGTGGTGCTGAAATGGGCGGATGTGGCTTTGGGTTTCAATCAGCAACAAGCCACTTATCTGATTGCTATCTTGGCTGTGGGTATCGCGGTGGGTTCTGTGATTGCCTCCAAGTGGGTTCAATTGGAAAATGCAGTCAAAGTACTGCCTGCCGGTATTTATATGGGCGTACTTGTGATTACCATGATCTGGATACACAGCCCGTTGGTAGCAGCGCTGCTGTTGTTTGTGATCGGGATTTTGTCAGGCTACTTTCTGGTACCATTAAACTCGCTGTTACAACACCGGGGACACCATTTGCTAGGGGCTGGTCACTCGATTGCCGTACAAAACTTCAATGAAAACATCGGTATTTTGTTATTGCTTGGCGCTTACACTTGGATGGTGCGCCACCAGTTTGTCATTCACACGATAGTAGCGATTTTTGGTATTTTTATTATTTTGAGTATGACCGCCATTACTGTTGTTTACCGCCGTCATTTGCAACAACCCAAGCTATAGCACACTAGAAAAGATAATGGCGCCAACATTATGGCGCCATTGATTTTAAGGCTTGCACACCTGATTATGGTTACCGATTAATGCAGTTTGACATGCGGCTCGGTTCTACGTGAAATTAAACGCCCCAAACTATGTAGCACGACAGAAACCACACCATGCAGTGCCATTAAATGCATTTTATACAATGAGCGGTACATTACACGTGCGAATAACCCCTGTATATACATGCTGCCACCAGACACGGCCCCCATCAAACTTCCTACCGTGGAGTATTTGCCCAGATTCACCAGTGATCCATAGTCACGGTAATGAAATTCAGGTAATTGTTCTTTACCTGCGACACGGGCCTTGATACTTTTGACCAGCAGCGATGCTTGCTGATGCGCGGCCTGCGCGCGTGGCGGCACCATATGGTCGTGTCCTAGCCATGGGCAGGCAGCACAATCACCAAAGGCGAAAATATGCGCATCTCGCGTAGTTTGCAGGGTTTGTTTGACGACCAGTTGGTTGATACGGTTGGTTTCGAGGCCGTCAATATCCTTGAGGAAATCCGGTGCTTTAATTCCTGCAGCCCATACCACTAACTCGGCAGGAATAAAGCGTCCACTGTGGGTGGTAATGCCTTTTTCAGACACTTCGGTCACACGTTCGCCAGTAAATATATTTACACGTAATTTACGCAGTTCGACGTCGACCGCATACGACAGTTTGGGTGGTAGTGCAGGCAGGATACGGTCACTGGCTTCAATCAGTGAAATTTTCACATCACGGTCGGGATCAATTTTGTCTAAACCATACGCGGTGAGCTCTCGTGTCGTGTTGTGCAGCTCAGCTGACAACTCAACACCGGTCGCACCGGCGCCAACGATAGCAACTTCCAATTGCCCTGGTTTTAGTGGTTCTGGTTGTGTTTGCGCTCTGAGCAAGGCATTGCGCAAATATCGGTGAAATTTTTGTGCCTGAAATTGGGTATCCAGCGCCATTGAATGCTCTCGGGCGCCTTTAATGCCAAAGTCATTGGTGGTGCTTCCTACCGAGAAAATGAGCGTATCGTATTTGAAAGTACGACGCGCAATTACTTCATTGCCATCTTCATCATAGTAGGGTGCCAGTGAAACTTCACGGGTACTACGGTTTAAACCATCGACGCGTCCGAGTCTAAACTTGAAATGATGCCAGTGTGCTTGCGCAAGGTAGTCGAGTTCATGACGATCAGGATCCATGCTACCAGCAGCAATTTCATGCAACAGCGGTTTCCAGACATGGGTTGCAGTGCAATCGATGAGCGTAATACGGGCTTTCTTTTTTTTGCCCAATGAATCACCCAGCTTTGTGGCCAGCTCTAAACCACCGGCGCCACCGCCAACAATAATTACTTCATGTAAGTGCTCTTGCGTCACACAGATCCTTTCAAAAAACAAAACGCGCTTGCAACGCTATTGCAAGCGCGCCAACAACGACTTCCATTAATTACCAGACAATTTATCATTATGACTTCTGATCCATGCCTGGATTTTCAGAATTTCATCTGGCTTTAAACCCTGAGTTGGGTCAGAGGGATCCATCAGGCCGACGCCTTTTGCGCCCATACCACCATTTGTACCATTCCAGATGGTTTCAAACATACCTTTATTAGTTGCATCTTTTGCATAGTGGTAATCAGGACCATGCAAACTTGGGCCAGTTTGTCCTTGCGCATCACCGCCAT
>CAYYBN010000298.1:0-2608 GCA_964470225.1 uncultured Methylotenera sp.
TGTCTGGGCTCATCAATTAACGAAAACCCGATATTTTAGCACTCTTGTTCACGAAAGCGATGACAAGCGCTTCCTGCCAACAGTCTATCCGCTGCGTGTGGTCTCTTCTGGCTTGGAGAATGGCAGAAAAAGACTGACCTTGAAGCCGTGCGGAGACAGATTTTCGGCAGTGACATGGCCTTTATGGGCATCAACGATAAACTGTGTCATCGCCAGCCCGATGCCGTGACCTTCAATTTGTGTGGTTTTACGTCCGCGCACAAAGGGTTTGAAAATGCCTTCAAGTTCATCTGCCGCTACACCTGGCCCTTGGTCACTCACTTCAAGCAACAATTCGTCAGTGGCATACTGCGTTTGTACACGCACCACAATTTCGCCATAAGCGGCGGCATACTTGACGGCATTGCGTATTACGTTGTCTAGCGCCCGATACAACAACTCGTGGTTTGCATAAAAGTTATTGACTAGCGTGGTGAGCACCAGTTTGATTTGTACAGACGGGCTTTCGTAGTGTACATCAGCAATGATTTCGCTGAGCAGGCCATGTAAGTCGATGCGGGTCAACTCCAGTTTATGCACACCAGATTGTAGACGAAACAGCTCTAGCAGCTCCGCAATCATGTGCTCCATGCGTTGCGATTCCAGTTCCAGACGTTGCAACGCGGACTGGGTATGCTCAGGACTTTGTTGCAACAAACCCACGGCCATTTGTATGCGTGCCAAGGGGGAACGTAATTCATGCGACACATGGTGTAACAAGCTGGCTTGGCTTTTAATCATCATATTCAGATGCGCAACCATTGCATCGAATGCCTGGCCCAAACCGGCAAACTCATCATGCCTGGCACCAATTTCCGGACTCACCTGACTCTGCAAATCACCTTGGCCAGCCTGTTGTAAATGTTTGAGTAACAGTTTAATAGGATGGGCAATAGACCAAGCCAATACCCCAGCAAACAAGGCGCTCCAAATCAGGCAAAACACCATAATGATCGGTGGAAAACTCAAAAACAATAAGCCAAATTCCAATTCGACTTCGCGTGTCAGGCTAATCGGGAACGACTCCACCGGGGCAAGTGACGTGGTATCCGCAGGCAAGGCTTTACCTGGCTGAGTTTGCGCATGCTCCATGTTGGCACGCAGGCGGGCGTAAGAAGTGTTGTAGGTATTAGAGGTTTGCCAGTGGGCAAGATTGCCCACTGTCATGCCGGTGGCCACCAGGGCGAGAAAAAAAGCGATGAAGATTTTCCAGAACAGTTGGCCCATGACGGCACATCATCTGGGTAGACTATTCACGCACCAGCTGATAACCAACGCGGTAGATGGTTTGTATCACGTTCAAGCCGCCGGTCACATCAGAAATTTTCTGACGTATGCTGCTCAAATGTACATCTATGCTTCGGTCGAACTTAACCAGTGGACGACCTAAAGCTTGCAGTGACAAATCTTCTTTGGTAACGATTGTACCCGCGTTACGAGCCAGCATTTCTACCAGATTAAACTCTGTGCTGGTCAGAACAATCAGCTTGTCTTCCCAAAACACCTTGCGTCGTTCGCTGGACACCAGCAGTCGACCAACGACGATGTCGTTGCCCTTGGGCACTTCAGCAATACGACGACGTAAAATCGCACGGACCCGTGCCACCAGTTCACGGGGCAAACACGGCTTTTGTACATAATCGTCTGCCCCACCTTCGAGGCAGGCAATTCGGCCTTCATTATCTTCCTTGGCCGTGAGCATCAAAATAGGTATATCAGAATGCTGGCGGATGTTATGCAAGGTTTGCACACCATCTTGGATCGGCATCATGACATCTAGAATGACCATGTCGAATTGTCCGGCCAAGACGTACTGTTCACCGGTGACACCATCATTGGCAGTCATCACATTAAACCCTTCTTTAATCAGATACTCTTTGAGCATCCCTGAAAGGTCCACATCATCATCAATCAATAAAAGCTTGCTCATAGGCGGGTCTTAAAAGAACAGAAAATAAAACAATACTGATTATTGAAAAAAACAATTGATTTAACAAGCGTTAATTTATTGCTTTTACTCAAGTTTTCAAAAATACTTAATCATGATAACAGTTGATAACTTATTTTCACAATATAGCAGGGCTTACGCATTATTCGGCGCTAAAAGCCTCACATAGCTGACTGAGCAACTGACCAAACATTGGCAGTATTTCCTCGGCAGTATGCGGACTGTCATCATCTGTAGCCGCAACCAGAAAACTGATAGTCACCTTGTCCAGATTTTCACGATACTCTTGCCAATGCTCGGCATCGGCTTCTGCAATCAATCTAAATTTTAGCTCGCCTGATTCGATAATTTCTGCCATGGTTTCAGCTGGGATGCCAGCAAACAGCGTTTTGGCAATGGTAATTTGCGCTCGCGCATAGTCGGGCTGCATGGCCTCTTGCGTCAGCGGCATCATTAAAAAAGCGTAGACAAGCAAGGCATAACATTGGTACACACCCAGCATCTCCAAATCGGAGTGCAATTCCTCGCCTGGGTGACGTCCAGCATGCTGTATGGCGCGAAAAGTGGCATAGCTGGCAACATAATGTGCCGAGTATTCCACATCCATGGCCTCAAAATCAA
>CAYYBN010000299.1:0-2607 GCA_964470225.1 uncultured Methylotenera sp.
GGTTGTTTGGGTGCCGCAGCATTGTGGTTGGCGGCCAGACAGGGGCCGTGCGCACTGGATGACGATGAGATACAGCATTTGGCAACCTACATGCACAGACCGCAACCACAAGTGGCGCTGGGGCTAGCCCTGCGTGGCTTGGCACATAGTGCACTGGATGTTTCTGATGGCCTGCTGGCCGACCTCGGCCATATTCTCAAGGCTTCCAAGGTAGGGGCTGCGCTGGACTGGTCAACGCTTCCCAAGCCGCAAGGTTTGACCTCGGCCATATCGGCAACCTGCTTGCAACAGGCGGTACTGGCCGGGGGGGATGATTATGCGCTATGTTTTACTGCGCCGGTGAGTGCGCGTGCAGCCATAGAGGCTTTGTCTGGCCAGTTACAGCTCACATTGAGCCGCATCGGCCACATTACCAGTGACACCAAGCTAGTGGTGCGTGATGGCACGCTAACAATTGCATTGACGCATTCAGGGTACACCCATTTTGACTGACTTGAACAAACCCACCGCACCTGTACGAGACCCAGATTGGGCGTTGCTACTATCACATCCGCTGCATTGTTGTAGCTTGGGTTTTGGCACTGGCTTGTCTGCCCGTATGCCGGGGACAGTCGGCACCTTGCTGGGCTTTCCATTATTTTGGCTGTTATCGACCATACCGTTGATCACACAAGGGTGGCTTTTGATACTGATGCTGCTGTTTGGCATTTGGTGCTGCGACTTTACTGGCCGCGCTTTGGGCGTGAGTGACCATGGTGCCATCGTCTGGGACGAGATCGTGGCCATGGCATGGGTGCTGACGACTGTGCCAGCTACCTGGGCCTGGGGGCTGGGCGCATTTGTGTTGTTTCGCCTCTTTGATATTTTCAAGCCATTCCCGATAGGCTGGGTTGATGCCCATATTAAAGGTGGACTTGGCGTGATGCTGGATGATGTATTGGCAGCAGCCATGGCCATCGCTGTGTTGCAGCTATGCCAGCGGTGGTGGCTATGAGCGCGCCGGAAGCCCTAGCCCAACAATTGGGGATAGCCCTACAGGCGCGCGGCTGGCAATTGGCACTCGCCGAATCCTGTACCGGCGGCTTGGTGGCACAGTCTGTGACCGCAATTGCAGGCAGCTCGGCATGGTTTGACCGTGGTTTTATCACCTACAGTAATGCCGCTAAAACTGACATGCTGGCGGTAGAGTCAGCTTTAATAGCGACACATGGTGCCGTCAGCGAACCCGTCGCACAAGCCATGGCACAGGGCGCTTTGCAACACAGTGTTGCCCAGTTGAGTGGTGCCATTACTGGCATAGCCGGCCCGGGTGGGGGTTCTGCCAGCAAACCGGTTGGGACCGTGTGTTTTGGCTGGGCAATACGCTACAACAACGCATATCACCTAGTGGTGCAAGTCGAGACTTGTGTGTTTTCAGGCGACCGTGCTGCCATTCGTCAGCAAGCTGCAATACATTTACTGCAACGACTCATCACCACAGCAACACATGCCTGATGAAACAGGCCTAACGACGGTGGCCGTGCTCACCCCAGCCTCTGTCATGGCCCCAACCACGGTTATCACGCCAGTCGTCGCGTGGACCGTGATAGTTAAAGTGACGGTTGCCATAATTGCCGTATGAAAACTGAATCAGGCCTGGAATCGCTGGCGCATAGCTGGTCACCGGCGGCGAATAACTGTAGGCAGCAGGTGGAGCATAGTAAGGTGTTTGCGGGTAACGGTAAATAACGGGTGGTGGCGCATAATAGGCCGGTGGCGGCGCGTAGTAACGTGTCACAGGCGGATAAGGATTGCCAATGTTGATGCCCACTGACCAGCCGTCGTGAGCGTTAGCCGTGGTGCTGGCCAACATACATGCCAATACGGTAACCCGTGCCATCAATGCGGTTTGCGTACGATTCATAACTTGCCCTTTCCTTTCAATCTGCCTGTGATACAGGCATGCATTCATTAACGACTACATTCACTCAAGGTTGACAGCCAATCGACACAATTCGCCTGTGCTGATTTCACTTGACTGTCGATTTATGAAATAATAAGCAGTTATTAATTGCATTTAAAATCAGCAGCGTAATATCGCGACTGCGCATAGAAAGACTAAAGGATCAGCATGGATGATAACAAAAGCAAAGCGCTCGCCGCAGCCCTTTCACAAATTGAAAAACAGTTCGGTAAAGGCTCTATCATGCGCATGGGCGATTCCGACATCGGTGAAGACTTGCAAGTAGTCTCGACTGGGTCGTTGGGGCTGGACATTGCGCTCGGCGTCGGTGGTCTGCCACGTGGCCGTATCGTCGAGATTTATGGTCCGGAATCTTCCGGTAAAACCACACTGACTTTGCAAGTGATTGCCGAAATGCAAAAGCTGGGTGGCGTGGCGGCGTTTATTGATGCCGAACACGCGCTAGACCCACAATATGCCGCCAAATTAGGCGTCAACGTGCCCGAGTTGCTGATTTCGCAGCCAGATACCGGCGAACAAGCACTGGAAATTGCTGACATGCTGGTACGTTCCGGCTCGGTGGATATTGTGGTGGTGGACTCGGTGGCGGCACTGACGCCACGCGCCGAAATTGAAGGTGAAATGGGCGATAGCCACATGGGCCT
>CAYYBN010000300.1:0-2606 GCA_964470225.1 uncultured Methylotenera sp.
CTCCGCCGCCTTGATCCGTTCCCAGTTGCGCTTGACCTCTTCCACGCTGCTGACATTGATTGTTGTCCCGGCTTTATATTCACTGGTGTTGTCAGGCAAAGCAATGGACGCCAAGGCGTGAGCTAGGTCAACTGCTTGCGTAATAGCACCAGATGCAAGTGACTGACCTGTGCCTGCCACAGGTCTGGATTATAGGGAAACTCGCGCGTCTCTCCGGTAGGCACATAGCCCAGCCGCCGATAAAACGCCATCAACTCGCTGCGTAGATGAATCACCGCCATTTGTGCAAACTGCGCCTGCCACTGCTGCACGGCTCGTTGCTCGGCAGACTGTATCAGCGCTTTGCCGATGCCACGGTTTTGCAAACCGGGTTCTACCGCAATCATGCCCAGATGCACTGCATGCTGCACGGCATGCCATTCGGCACACAACGTCCCCACCAGTTGCCCGCCCAGCCAGCCGGTCAACAGCCAACCCTCAGGCTGGGCAATCAAGGCCTGCACTTCCGCCGGTAAAGTACGCACCCCGGTTAAAATATCCGCCTCGGTGGTCCAACCCGCCCGGCTACTTTCGCCGCGATAGGCACGGTTGACCAGCGCCGCAACGGCTTCTGCATCCGCCGCCACGGCGGGACGTATCACGAGGGGTTCGGTCATGATGAGTGCTAGAAAAATGGCTATTTCAGCAAGCGCTGCACAATCAGGCTGCCGACCATATCGCCTTCAACATTGACTGTCGTGCGCAATGTATCCAGCAGCCGGTCTATGGGCAGCAAAATGGCAATGGCCTCGGCAGGCAAACCCACACTTTGCAACACCATCACCATGGTCACCATGCCTGCGCTGGGGATGCCGGGCGCACCCATGGCAGCAATCATGGCGGTCAAACAGACCACCAGTTGCTGGGCGAGGTTCAAATCCACCCCCGCCAGTTGCGCAATAAACAGCGCAGCTGCCGCTTCATACAAGGCAGTACCATCCATATTAATGGTCGCGCCCAAGGGAATCACAAACCCTGCAATTTCCGGTTTGACATGCAAATGCTGCGTCGCGCAACGCAAGGTCACCGGCAAGGTGGCACTGCTAGAACTGGTGGCAAACGCCGTCACCAGACTTTCCCGCGCACCGTGCCAGAACCACAACGGACTACGCCCGGTAAACAGCCACAACACCAACGGCAATACCACAACCCCATGCAGCAGGGTCGAACCCACCACGATCACCGCAAAGCGCCCCAGTACCTGCAACATGGCAATGTCTTGCTGCGCCACCAGTTTAAACAGCAAGGCCCCCACCCCAAGTGGTGCCAGACGCATCACCCAGCCGACCATTTGCATGGATAACGCCAGCCCCTGTTCAAACAGGTTGCGCAAGCCATCGTACTGCGCTCCGCCCAGCACCAGCGCAATACCACTTAACAAGGCAAACATCACCACCGCCAGAATATTACCCTCCGCCAGTGCCTTAAACGGATTGACAAACAAGCCATGCAAAAAGCTGGCAAAAAACTCCGGCAACGACATGCTCTTGGCCTCAAACTGCTGAATCGCCCCTTCAAACATCGCCAGATGCAAACCGGCGCCAGGCTTAAACAGATTGCTCGCCGTCAGCCCAATCACAATCGCCACCAGCATGCTGCTGATAAAAAATAGCAAGGAATAGCGCCATACCTTGTGCATCTGCTGATGCTGCCGCAAATTGGCAATGCCCACCACAATTGAACAAAACACCAGCGGCACCAGCACCATTTTGAGTAAGTCGATAAACAGCGTGCCGATGATATTGGCAGCATACAGGCCAGATGCCTGCTCACTGCCATGTGCCAGCCAACCGAGAAAGACGCCAATGATGGCAGCAATAAGGATTTGTGCATTGAGGCTGGGGAGTTTCATGATGAGGTTTTTCGCGGAGAGAGGAGTTAAGTGAATGATACTTTAACTTGTGTGGCGAATGACAGTGAGTCTTATAGTGCTGGCGTCCAGCATAGATGGTTGAATATAAAATCGTACTTGAAAATCAGCATTAGCTAGACTAGATTAACCACACGAGAAAGTTGGAGTGAGACCATGCACACAATCAACTTGCAAGAAGCAAAAACCACCCTTTCAAGATTGGTAAAATCCATAGAATCTGGTGAAACCGAGGCTGTGATTATTACCCGATACGGCAAACCTGTCGCCAAACTGGTGGCGATTGATGCCGTCACAGCCCATATACGCATTGGAGCCGCCAAGGGCAAATTTGTATTGCCTGAAAGTATTGATACGCACAACGTAGAAGTCACCAAAGAGCTATTAAATGGCATTGCAGTACATGTGAATCCTGATGATTACAGAGACCGCAACGATCGCTACTAACCATTAAAATATGGTCTTTGTTGACACATCAATATGGATAGAATGGCTGATTGGCAGCCCGCTTAAGGCAGCAATCAGCCAGCATTTTCCGCAAATTGGGGAATGCATTGTGCCGACAACAGTTCAACTTGAGCTGGATAAATGGCTAACCCGTGAAGTCGGTGAAAATCAAGCAGACCAAGTGATTGCTTATAACCAAAATTGTCTTGTGGTCCCGCTAGATACAAAAATTGCGCTGCAAGCCTCTGAG
>CAYYBN010000301.1:0-2589 GCA_964470225.1 uncultured Methylotenera sp.
TCTGCCACCACAGGAGCAGGAGTAGTCACAGCAACAGCTTCGGCAACGGGAGGTGAGGCTAGTTCAGCTTGGACAGGCGCGGTCGTGCTTGCGGTCGATTCAGCAACCGCGTTTACTGGTGCTGAGCTGTCCTCGGTCAACGCAGGCAGCGGTTCTTCCTTCACCGGGGCAATCTCTGGCAACGGCTCGGGCTTGGCTTGCGCGATCAGCGTTTCGCGGGGGGCTGATGACGCACTGCCCTGCGCAGGTTGCTCTGGCGCTACAGGCACAGGCGCAACCACAGGTGCAACGTCGGTTTTGGGCTCTGATAAGGGCGGCAATGCAGGCTCGGCTGGCAGCACGGCGGCAGACTGTACACTTGCAACCGGTGCGTCCGTTGTTTCGCCTGACAGCGGCGGCAATGCAGGCTCACTGCTATTTACAGATTGCGTTGTGCTGTCAGCATTGGCTGTACTATTGGCCTTTGCATTTTTGTCAGGGGTGCTTGTATCAGGGGTGCTTGCAACTTCAGATATAGCGAGTTCAGTCAAAGGCGTCAGTGTATCGGCAGCTTTGGCTTCAGCTGATTGATCCACAAAACCAGATAGGGGTGCACTGTTGGCCGAGGCCATGGCAGAAGAAGACTGCGCATCATTCGCGGCAGGGGCTTCGCCAGGCTTGCTAACCGCATGGGTTTCTGCTTCAACCGCAGTGGTGGCATCTGCTGGCAGCGGCGCGGCTGGCGTTTCAGAAGTCGCAGTTTTTGCATCGCTAATGGCTTTGTCATCGCCAGCAGTTTTGGCGTCACCCCCAGTATTGTGTTCGCTGGTGGCTGCTGCCGTAGCCGCGGCGCTGGCCAGCGCTGCTGTAGCCACTGCGGCTTCGCCAGCATCAGCCTCAGGTGTGGCGGTTGACAGATTAGTATTGTCTGTAGCTTGCTCGGGCTTGGCAGAAGCAGGCTGGGATTCGGCATTCACTGCGGCGGTCGCAGCCACTGGGGATGCGGTCTTGGCCTCAGCGCTGGCTGCGACATTTTCCGGCTTATCACTTTGCCAGAACTTGAGACGGTCAGTCCATGAGCGCGCTTTATCAGAAGAAGCTTCCGCAGTATCCGTCGCTAACGCTGGCTCCGCTTTCGCCGTTTTATCTTCCGGAATCACATCGCCGCGTACCGACACCAGCGCATCTTTATCAAAGTCAAGAATGACACGACGTTTTTCAACCAAGGCGCCTTGTTTGCGTAATTCGTACAAATAGTCCCAGCGATTATCGCGGAAGCTGTCAACAATCAGCGGCGTGCCCATAATGTAACGTACCTGCGAGCGCGTCATGCCTGGTCGCAATTGCAGCAGCATTTTAGAAGTCACCACATTGCCCTGTTGCACTTCCATTTTGAAGGGCTTGACTGATGGTAGCTTTGCACCACAACCGGTTTGTAACGCAGCCGTGACCAACACGAAAAAGATAGAATGTCGCATCCGATTCACTTTATAATCGAGGTGTTTATAACAGCCAATAATATAACACGTTGAGTTGTCATTCTTATACACAAGACGCCACACTTATTACGGACACAACGCCATGCATGATCAGAAAGACCTGAAAAACGCCGGCCTCAAAGCCACACTGCCCAGACTGAAAATTCTGGAGCTGTTTGAAAAAACCGAACAACGCCATCTCTCGGCCGAAGACATCTACAAAATCATGATCACCACCGGCGAAGATGTGGGGCTGGCCACGGTTTACCGTGTGTTAACGCAATTTGAGCAGGCTGGCTTGTTGGTGCGTCACCATTTCGAAAGTGGTAAAGCGGTGTTTGAACTCAATGAGGGCAGCCACCATGACCACATCGTCTGTGTGCAATGTGGCCATGTGGAAGAGTTTTGCAACGAAGAGATAGAAAAGCTTCAGCACAAGGTGGCAGAAGAACATGGCTTTAAAATCCATGACCACTCGCTCTACATCTATGCAGATTGCATGCAAACTGCCTGCCCGCACAAAAGTTGACCTCTCATGCATGCCACCGGCTTTGCGCCTGTGGCGCACACCGATGCCCACACACTGATTCTGGGTTCACTCCCGGGCCTTACTTCACTGCGGCAACAGCAATATTATGCCCATCCACACAACAGTTTCTGGCGCTTGCTGGCAGCACTTTACGACATTCCGACTGATTGGCACTATGCACAACGTTGTGATGCCGCCATGCGTGCCGGGCTGGCCATTTGGGATGTATGCCATGCTGCCCAACGTGCAGGGAGTTTAGACAGCGCCATCGCCATGGACAGCGTCATTGCTAACGACATCCCTGGCTTGCTCACCCGCTGCCCTGCCATTACAACGATTGGCTTTAATGGTCAGGCTGCTGCCAGGCTGTTCAGGCATCACATTCCCTTGTCAACGACTATTCGACTGGTAACGTTACCTTCCAGTAGTCCGGCGCATGCAAGTTTGTCTTTTGAGCAAAAACTGGCGTGTTGGCGTCAGGCGCTATTCAATCACTCATAACGCAAAGATTAACCATGCGTCGTTTTGCGACCATGGGACTAGGGACAAGCACAGACCATCTGGGGAAGCTATGATGACTTCTCGCTTGTCAGAAGTGGAAGT
>CAYYBN010000302.1:0-2129 GCA_964470225.1 uncultured Methylotenera sp.
AACTGCTGATGGCAATACGCCATCAAATCAGTTGATTGTGAAAGAATTTCCCCAGCCTGACTCACCATCACTTTTTTTAACTGTAAATCTATCAACGGTTAATGGGCTTGGGTTAGGTAAAGTAGGTGCAACAGATATTTTGGCTGGGGTAACTGGACACTCTTTAGGTGGGCATTTGGCGGCAGCCTTTACCCGCTTGTTTGCAGAAATGGATGTGGAAGCTACCAGTATTAATGGGGCTGGATATGCCACTGGATTTTTGTCGGGTCTTTCTGGGACAGCCCAATCTAACATTAATAACTTGTTTAATTTATTGAATGGTGCTGGCGAATTTGGTGATGTCAATAATTTTTATGGTGACAAAATGCCAAACTTTATCACTCAAGATGGGCCAGTTTTGTTCCAGGTAGGAACGCATGACGGTATTTATGTTGAGCAGGATTTGTTTTATCAAAACACATTTGGCCATGGCTCTGGCCAAATGACCGACTCTCTGGCTGTGTATGATTTGTTTATCCGCATGGATGCCAGCTTGCAAAGCACGGGGTTTAACCTTGTGCTGGAAGAACTCAAGCCCATTTTTAAAAACGCAGGCAATCAAGATAACTACACCCTTGAAATTATTACCTGTGCTTTGCAACGGATGTTAGGCCAAGATGTCGCTCGTGCTGATCGCACTGAGTTTGCAGATAGAGAGGCATTACATGTAGCCGTAAAGTCCGTGCGTGATGCTTTGGCATCAATGACAGGGACTTTGAGTGTACATGTGCTGGATCACATGGTCTCACCAGAAACGCTGCTGCAAAATGCGCAAACTGATATTGCTTGGCGTTATGCGCTTATGGAACTTAACCCTTTTGTAATAAGCGGCTTTGACTATAAAGACCATAATAAAAAAGGTGAGCTCAATCTATATAACCCTGAAACTGGCACCGGTAACCTCAGTGAAACATACCTCAATGACCGTGCAGCCATGCTCACTTGGAAGCTCAAGTTCGACGCTGGCGAGAGAGACGACAACGATTTAATTGGCAACACCAATCCACTTGAGGATGACAAAGCCTACAACGACGACTGGGATACCAGTACGGTTGATGGAAACTGGGATTATGTGGATATGGGCGTAACGATTGATGGCGCCCCTCTAATGCTCGCTATCGACGGCACTGGCATCACCCCGTTCGACCATCAAATCATTTTCGGCTCCAAAGACAACGATAGCTTTAACGGCTCAGGTGATGTTGACCACCTGTATGGCATGGCAGGCAACGATACTATCAACGGTGGTGATGGCGATGACTGGATTGAAGGTGGCCTTAACAACGACACCCTGATGGGTGGCGATGACGATGATGAGCTATTTGGTGGCAACAATGACGATACGCTCTACGGTGATGACAATGAAGTTGCGGATATGACCTATGGCGGCAATGACATATTGCATGGTGGCGATGGTGTGGATGTGTTGTTTGGTGAAGGTGGTGTAGATACGCTGTATGGCGATGCAGGCAATGACAGGCTATATGGTGAAAAAGGCAACGATATACTCTATGGCGGTGCAGACCACGACATTCTGAGTGGTGGTGATGGCAACGACACCTTGTATGGTGGTTTGGGGCAGGATATTTATGCTTTTAACTCCGGCATATTTAGCCCACGCAGTGTAATGAAGTTGAGAGTGATTGCATGATTGGTTTAGGAATATTGCTGTTTCAGTGTCTTTGGGGAGCGCTTGCATTACTGATTGCTAATCTGATTGGTAAAAAACTACTAAGGAAATTTACTAAAGATACCGGAGGCGCGACAACAGGCAAGGGTTTTTTAATTATTTTGTTGTTAGGCGTGTTGGTATTTTTTATACCAATAGCAGATGAAGTCGTATCGTATCCAGCCTACTACCAAATGTGTCAAGGCGCGGGACGATATGAGTATGCAAATGGTATGGATGCGAAAAAAGCTTTTGGACGTCACTACTACATTAAGTTTGAAGATGAAAAACTTATAGGCCTGTTTCCTTGGACTCGTGAAATAAAGAAAACAGTAAATAAACCCAGAAGTGCATTGATAAAAGAAATTTCACTGAGGTTAATCGATGAAAACACCAATGAAACCATTTTAACAAGCCGAAT
>CAYYBN010000302.1:2139-2589 GCA_964470225.1 uncultured Methylotenera sp.
GGGATAGTAAACGTATTACATGGCTATTGCATAGCTGCACAACGGAAAACAAAAAGAGTAATGAGCTATTAACAAATTTAGGTCTTAAACAAGTATACAAGTTTGATTAAATTGAACATCTAAATATTTCGGGGGTTGAGAAATGACATCTTTAAAAAATGCTTTTGTAAATGCCTTACTTGCTGATGCGTCATACGTAAGATTGAATGAAGGAGAAACTTTTGTACCTAACTCTGGTAACTCTGGGGTCGGGTCTAGCTATGTAGTATAACCAATTAAAGTTGCCTATACTTTAAGCCATGTCTCGACCTGTCCGCGTAAACTAACTCTGGGGTCGGGTCTAGCTATGTAGCATAGCCAATTACCAGCGGATCGAACGGCGAGACGAAGGTCCTCACCGCCAGCCGGTCCACCGGCGGCGAGGCGATGATGGAAAGATCGCGCACCCCG
>CAYYBN010000303.1:0-2569 GCA_964470225.1 uncultured Methylotenera sp.
CGCCAACTCGGCGCGCGGGTCATGCCAGGGCATAAAGCGGGTGCCGTCCGGCAACTGTAGCAAGCCACCTTCACCACGCAGCACCTCGGAAATTAAAAACGATTTGGCGTGCGGGTGGTAGAGGCAGGTCGGATGAAACTGAATAAATTCCAGATTGGCCACCCGGCATCCGGCACGCCAGGCCATGGCGATACCATCACCAGTGCTCACATCCGGGTTGGTGGTGTATAGATAGGCCTTGCCAGCACCGCCGGTGGCCAATACGGTGTACTGCGCAGAGAGGGTAATGACCTTGCCAGTCTGGCTGTTGAGCACATAGGCGCCCAGGCAGCGATTAGGCCCATCAAGTGGCGTTTGTTTCAGCAGTTTATGCGTGGTAATCAGGTCAACGGCAATATGGTCTTCAAGCAGGGTGATGTTGGGATGCTGGCGCACTTTATCACTGAGTGTGGTTTGTACGGCCTGACCCGTGGCATCGGCTACATGGGCTACACGGCGATGGCTATGGCCGCCCTCACGCGTTAAGTGCAGGTCTTGGTCATGGTCATTGCGGGTGAACATCACGCCCTGCTGCATCAACCACTCTATGCTTTCTTTACCCCGCGTAACCACCATGCGCGTGACTTCAGTATCACACAGACCAGCTCCGGCAATCAACGTATCGTGAATGTGGGCTTCAATTGAGTCATCGCTGTCGAGTGCGGCGGCAATGCCACCTTGTGCCCATTGGCTGGCACTTAATGGTAACGCACGTTTGCTAAGCAGGCATACTTGCTGATGCTCAGCCAGTCGCAATGCCAGCGACTGGCCAGCAAGTCCACTACCAATAATCAGAACATCAAAGACTTTTTGCATCATGCTGAAAAGGAATTTTAATTATTGCCCATCATTGAACTTCGAGCCGTTGTCACAGTCAATCTTTGTGACCGAGCGCACATGTTGCATTAGGCAAAACAAGGGAAGAAACAATGTTAAACACAGTGGATTTAGAAGGGCTAACTCGTACCGGGTTCGTCGAACAACCAACAAAAGCGTATACTACTCCCAATTCAAGAGTTACCCAAGGGAGCACTACCAAGATGTCTGAGCAGGCTGCGAGTGCAAAGCAGCAAGAAACCAGAGAACTCGATCAGTTGTTGGTAGAACGTGCGCAACAGGGTGATAAACGTGCTTTTGGATTGCTGGTTGAAAAGTACCATCGTAAGTTGGGTAGACTTCTTTCACGCATGATACGTGATCAGGCTGAAGTGGAAGACGTCGTGCAAGAGTCCTTTATTAAGGCGTATCGCGCCTTGCACAGTTTTCGTGGCGACAGTGCGTTTTACACATGGCTATACCGCATCGGTATTAATACTGCCAAAAACTACCTAGTTTCAATGGGGCGCAAGCCACAGGTGCTGCAAGACGTCGAAATCGAAGATGTCGAAAACTTTGATGAGGGTGACGATATGCGCACCCTAGATACTCCTGAAACAGCGTTGATGACCAAAGAGATTGCACAAACTGTCAATGATGCTATCGCGGCATTGCCTGACGAATTACGCACTGCTATTACTTTGCGCGAGCTTGAAGGTTTGAGTTATGAAGACATTGCAACAGTGATGCAATGTCCGATTGGCACAGTACGTTCACGTATTTTCCGTGCACGTGAAACAATCGCTGCCAAACTACGTCCGTTGCTGGATACACCACAACACAAGCGCTGGTAAGCGAAACACAAAAATACATTATTTATACGTTTTAATGAGTTCGTTACATGATGCATAGCTGTCATTGCAATGATAAATTAAAATCAATACTAGAATTGGGGTTACTATGAAACAACAGTTGTCCGCTTTGATTGACGGAGAGGGTGATATTGCGCGTTGCGAGCATTTATTGCTGGCGGCCAAATCAGCCGGTGAGCTAGCAGAAGCTTGGCACGACTACCATTTAATTGGTGATGTTATACGTGGTGAGTTATGGCAGCCTCGTCATGGCTCAGATATGCGAAATCGCGTATTGTCTGCGCTAGAAGATGAACCCACCGTACTTGCCCCGGTAATCAAAACACGTAATCTTATTCGCACGCCAACAACATGGTCTATAGCAGCTTCTATCGCCGCCGCTTTTTTTGTAGGCGTATTTGTCTACAACCATCAACCAGTGCCTCAGTCTATGCAAATTGCCGATACCATGGCAGATCAATATGTTGCTGCTCATTACAACAGTGCCCCAAGTCCAGTCACTTATTACACCCATAATGTTTCCTACAACGGTCAATAACAGTTGAAAGATGGTAGTTCGTTCTCTTAATGTTTGGTATAGCGTGCTTTTGAGCACGCTTTTACATTGTGTTCTTGTACACGGTTCTGAAGAGGATTTGTGGGCAGCTTTGCAAAAAACTGCGCTCGCTGCTCGCGAATTAAATTATCAAGGTGTATTCGTCTATCAAAATTCAGCGGTAACGCGCTCGGTACAAATAACCCATATGTTTGATGCTGGTCGTGAATTTACGCGCAATGTAGTGCTTGATGGCAGGCCTCGTGAAGTGTTCAGAGAAGGTAGTGATATTGTTATCTTCAATGCC
>CAYYBN010000304.1:0-1244 GCA_964470225.1 uncultured Methylotenera sp.
CACGTAGGTGGTTTGAAACCACAGTTGATCACCAGTTTTGGCGACACGGCACACCTCGGCCGAGAGCACCTCACCTGATTGCAGTTGCTGTTGTATAAGTCGCAGTTTGGTATCCACCTCATTCGGACAAACAAAGGCAGTCTGAGGCTTGCCTATCACCTCATCCACCTGATAGCCCAGCGCTTTTGCAAACGCTTGATTACAAGAAATGAATTGTCCTTGTGGTGAAATTTCAGCAACACCAAATGCATGGTTAAGCGCGGTTGACTCTTGCGCATTTTCAATCAGTTTATTTTTATCAGTCGTGATGTCGGTTAAATACGCCACCACCTTGAGCAAGCGTTGATTCGACCCATCACAGATAGGCGCATAGTAGCCTTGCATCCAGCGTATCTGTCCGTCCTGGCTTAACAAGCGAAACTGTCCAGATTGCGACTGACCTTGTTGCAAGCTTTGCCAAAAAGGTTGGTAGGCGGACTCCGCCGCTTCTTCTACAGGTAACAGCTTGCGCAGGTGTTGCCCCTTCAGGGTGTCGACACTCCAGCCTACAGACTGAATCAAGTTGTCATTGACAGTAATAATTTCACCCTGTGCATTGAGTTCCAATACGCAGCGTGCCTTGTAGATTTCTTTTTTCAACACGCGAAATTCGGCAACTTCGCTTAACAGAGCTTTTTGTTGTTTGCCACCCAGCAAGGTAGCCATTGAAAATGTGGACATGCAGTTCTCCTAAAATAGTGGGCTGTGATGGCGGAATTAATGCACGCTGTTTTCCAGCAGTTCCATCTCGTCACTGGTCATCAGTTTTTCGATATCGACCAGAATCAGCATTTCTTCTTCTACCGTGGCCAAGCCAACGATATATTTGGTATCGATGCGTGTGACCAAGGCCGGCACCTCACGCAAATGCTCTTCTCTGAGCTCGCGCACATCGGACACCCCATCGACCACAATGCCGACGATGCGCCCACCCAGATTGAGAATGATGACGACGGTAAACTCGTTGTATTCCACCTTGCCAAGGTTGAATTTGATGCGTAAATCGACAATCGGCACGATTTTGCCGCGCAGATTAACCACCCCTTTTATAAACGCGGGCATGTTAGCAATTTGCGTGACGGCGTCGTAGCCGCGAATTTCCTGAACCTTGAGAATTTCAATACCGTATTGTTCATTGCCCAACACAAACGTCAGGTATTCACCGGCGGCGGTTTTCAGGGTGCTGGCATTGTTGCCGTTGCTGT
>CAYYBN010000304.1:1254-2556 GCA_964470225.1 uncultured Methylotenera sp.
GTTCTGTTTGCGTGTGCATGACATCTACTCCTTAAGCATTGATGTGCGGTTTGCTGTGACTGTATTGTTGATTGGCAAAGGCCTGACCACCGGTCACATAATTGGTGGTTTGCCCCATCTGGATGATGGCAGGCACGTCCAGAATCAGTGCCACTGAGCCATCACCCATGATGGTGGCACCCGAGACGCCAGGAATGCGTTTAAAGTTGGTTTCCAGACTCTTTATGACCACTTGCTGCTGGCCGACCAGGCGGTCTACAAACAGTGCGGATTTTTTGCCATCGGCTTCCAGAATCAGCAAGATGCCATCGGTCGGGTTGGTAATCTCGGTCGGGTGGTTAAACAGTGCATGCAAGGCGATAATGGGTAAATATTCACCGCGCACATGCACCATCAAGCCTTCACCCGTCACGGTTTTCAAATCGCTGGCGCGCGGTTGCAAGGTCTCGACAATCAGATTCAGCGGTACAACATACACACTGTGCCCCAACGAGACCGACATGCCATCCAGTATGGCCAGGGTCAATGGCAGTGCAATTGAAATGGTAGTGCCATAGCCTTGGGCAGAACGGATATCGACATTGCCGCCCATGGCGCTGATGTTGCGTTTAACCACATCCATACCGACGCCACGACCAGAGACATCAGTCACCACCTCTGCGGTCGAAAAGCCGGGGGCAAAAATCAGATTGAATACTTCGCTGTCGCTCATGCTGTCGTTGACGTTCAACCCATTGCTGGCGGCTTTGGCCAGAATTTTGTCACGGTTCAAGCCACCGCCATCATCGGTCACTTCTATGACAATGCTGCCACCTTTGTGCGCCGCCGACAGGGTCAGCTTGCCCGTTTCAGATTTGCCAGCGGCACGTCTGGTCGCCGGGGTTTCAATGCCATGGTCAACGCTGTTGCGAACCAGATGGGTTAATGGATCAACGATGCGCTCAATCAGGCTCTTGTCCAGTTCAGTGGCTGCGCCGACTGTGACAAACTCTACCTTTTTATTCAACTTGCTGGCCAAATCACGCACCATGCGCGGGAAACGCGAGAACACAAAGTCCATCGGCATCATACGAATTGACATGACAGATTCTTGCAAATCGCGGGTGTTGCGTGTCAGCTGACTGACACTGTTAATTAAAGACTCGTGTTCCACCGGGTCCAGCAGGGTTAAACGCTGCTCTATCATGGCCTGGGTAATCACCAGTTCACCGACCAGATTAATCAGCTGATCGACTTTTTCAATGCCAACGCGAATGGAACTGCTCTCATTTTGTTGCGCCGCAGCTTTTTCGCCATCACGAC
>CAYYBN010000305.1:0-2552 GCA_964470225.1 uncultured Methylotenera sp.
GTTGGATTGGGCGCAGGCTTATGTATTTGAAGTTGCAAGCCAAGTGACTTTTAGTGCAACTTGGTCTATTTCATGTGACTTATATTTGATAATCCCACCATCAAGTTGAACTTTTAACTCTAGCTTAGTTAGTTCACCCCTTGCATCGAAACCAGCCTTAACAAAAACTTGAGCATAGTCCTGTGGTGTCATTACGCACGGAGTATAAGCGGTCCATTCCTGAGGAACTTCCTCAGGGGAAAAAGCAGTTAGTCCAATTGGGGCAATGAACTCAATATCACGCTTACTTTCGCAGGCCTGTTTGATTTGAAGGTAATTCTCTTGATTAAACAGCATTAGTAATACTCCATAGATAGCCCAACTATTAAGAAGCCGTACCAACAACGGCGAGTAAACGAGTGTATGACTGTTCATTTTATGAATAAAACCATACACTTAGATTAAAAATAGAGGGCGTAAATTAAGTGGCAAAACCGTCATTTGGCTTTGACTTGTTTACATGATTTAAATAATGCCACAAGTGCTAAAAAAGCAGCAAAGAATCTTTTTTGCTGCTTAGGCCTAAGAATTATATTTTTTTTGAACTATGACAGGAAAAACTACTGGATACCCGCTTTTGCGGGTATGACGCGCGTTGAGTTCGATTGTAAGATTGTGAGTATAACTCGCGTTTGGGGCCTTTTTGCTGGAGGTTGGAAAGCAAAATTGGATACCCGCTTTCGCGGGTATGACGAGCGTTGAGTGCGATAGAGACAATATTGATTGATTTTACTTTTATAAATGAGCAGATGCTTTAAGGCTTTTTCAACCGCACCACATTATTCTTGTCATCCGCTTTATCTCCAGTGTCATTCCACACATGGGTGATTTCACCTTTACCGCCTAGTGAAACGGTGGTCATGTCTTCAAACGTCACACCGGGTTTTACTGGGGCTTCAATCGCGCTGTGTAGCTTGACTTGCGGGTTGTCGTCAAACCAGCAGTAGACGCCTAAACCGTAGGCTTGGTGCTGGGTGACATGGTCAGCCACTTTGTAGGAGGCATAGCCGTTTTTATCACCGTTCATCCAGCTGGATTGATCTGGGGCTTCGTAGGGCGCTTCGCTTTGGTAGAAGTAGACGCTGCCGTGGTTGCCGTTCCAGATGGTTTGGTAGTGGTGAAAATGTTCGACAAACAGGCCGTACATGGTGACGTGGTCGCCGTTGACGATGAGGCCGTTGCGGGTGTGGTTAACATCCCAGCCCACGCCGCTGCCGTGGTCGGCGCGCCATAGCCACAGGTTATCACCGATCACATCATGGCTGTTGATTTGTAGCGCCAGTTGCGCATTGGCGACGCCGGTGCCGCCAATGCGGATAAACACGTCATGCAGCACAGTCGGGTTTTGTTGATGGCGACGCGGGCTGGTGGTGGGGCCTATGCGCATCAAGTGCCTGGAGTTCTTTTCACCGGCATCGAGCAGGACGCCGGCAATGCTCACACCATCGACATCGGCCACTTCTAGCAGGCTGTTGCCGTTTTCAGCTTGCAAAGAGGCTAACCCTAAACCCAGGATAATAGTATTGGTGCGACGCACGTAGAGGGCGTGTTGCAAGTGGTAAATGCCGGGAGTGAGCAGCAGGTGTAGTCCGCGTTGCAAGGCAGCGTTCAGGCTGCTGGCGGTGTCTTTTTCTGGTCTGGCGATATAAAACTTGCGGATGGGAACGGCTTGTTCTTTGGTGGCCGCTGCTGGTTGCCAACTGGTGCCTTGGGCTTGCAGGCGCAGCGCCGGGCGCATGACTTGCAGTTGACCTTGGTCATTGACGGCCAAATACGGTTTTTCACGGATGCGCGGGGTGTGGGGGATCACGGTATGTGGCGGATTTGGCCATAGGCTGGCATCAGGGGTGTGCCCATCGCCGACAAACACCATGTTCCAGCGCCAGCCAGTCCAGCTGCCCCAGTCGCTGTTGCGGTTAAACCATTGTTGCTGGCTACCGGAGTTCACATTGCCATCAATCAGGCTGTCGGCGATAAAGCCGCCGCTGGTCCAGCCGCTGTTGTCATCTAAAATCAAATTGCCTTTAACGTGCACTTTGCGCAGCGGTGAGGCTTGCGACACCGCCCATTGCATGGTGCCGTCATCGACCTTGCCGCGAGCCGAGCTCACGGCTTTGGGCAACACCGAGAGATTTTCTGCACCACGCCAAAAGTTCTGCGTGGCATCGCCATCGTGCCAGACGGCATCGACATACAAACCGCCTTCCAGCGTTACCGCATCAGGGTGCGTGCCCAAGCCCAACACCTGCGTGTAAAAGCCAGTTTTGACCAATGTTTGGTAGTGGCCGGGCTTGAACAACAGCGCATAACGCTGGGTGCCAAACTGGTTGGCTTCTTGCTCTTTGTAGATGGCATCGACTTGCTGCTGAATATCGGCGGCGGGCATGCTGGGGTCAAAAATGCGGACATTGGGGCCCAGGTCTGGCCAGGTTTGCGGTTTGTCGTCTGCGGCCTGTGTTGGGCTTGCCAATACAAGCAGGCTAATTGCTGCCCAAATCAAGTAGGTGTGTATG
>CAYYBN010000306.1:0-2544 GCA_964470225.1 uncultured Methylotenera sp.
GATTTAGAGATGCAAAGATCGCTAAAAGTGAACACCGAGATTGAAGGACAAGTAAGTACCACTATTTCAGCTAAAAAACTGGTTGATATCTGTCGATCTCTCCCTGAAAACACCAGTATAGAAATGCTGCACCAAGAAAACCGTGTCACGCTCAAGGCGGGCAAGAGCCGCTTTAACCTGCAAACATTACCAGCCGCTGATTACCCGTTAATGAGTAAAGCAAGTGGTCAAGCCGTACGCTTTAGCCTGCCGCAAGCAGAATTGAAGCGTCTGTTGAAACAAGTTGAGTTTGCCATGGCACAACAGGACATACGCTATTACCTTAACGGTTTACTTATGGAGATCAATGCTGAACATTTGCATGTGGTTGGTACAGATGGGCATCGATTAAGCTATACCCACACTCTGTTAGCTGAATCGTTTGAAAAAACTGAAGTCATACTGCCAAGAAAAACAGTGCTTGAATTAACCAAGTTATTAGATGATCAATCAGAATCGCCGGTAGTTATAGATGTGTTAAACGGTCAGGTCAGTTTTGAATTTGACGATATTCAACTAATTAGCAAAGTCATTGATGGAAAGTTTCCGGATTACAACCGGGTGATTCCTACCGGCCATCAGAATACATTTAAAGTTGATCGCGTATTGATTCTGAGCGCCTTGCAACGTGCCTCGATTCTGTCCAACGAAAAATACCGCAGCATACGTATGGTGATTTCAAGTGGTCAGCTCAAACTCATCAGTACCAACACCGAACAAGAAGAAGCTGAAGAAGAACTGGAAATTGATTACAGCAAAACACCGCTAGACATTGGTTTCAATGTTACCTATCTGATAGATGTGCTCAACAACGTCAACGATAGTCAGATTCAATTTGCCTTTGCTGATGCTAATAGCAGTTGTCTGATTACGACCGCCAGTGACGAAAATTATAAATACGTCGTCATGCCAATGCGCATATAATGCCGAATCCGCTGTTTCACGTGAAACAACAGCAGTCTGTTAATCCCGATTAAAGAAACCTACGTTTATGGCACAGCCACAAGAATATAACTCAGACAGTATCAAGATTTTGGAAGGACTGGACGCAGTCCGCAAGCGTCCCGGTATGTATATCGGTGATACTTCGGATGGTTCCGGTTTGCACCACATGGTGTTTGAAGTGCTGGATAACGCCATTGACGAAGCGCTGGCTGGGCACTGTGATGACATTAAAGTCATTATCCATCCGGATAACTCCATCAGTATTTCTGACAACGGTCGCGGTATTCCAACCGATATTAAAGATGACGACAAGCATGAACCCAAGCGATCAGCCGCTGAAATCGTCATGACCGAGCTGCACGCCGGTGGTAAATTTGACCAGAACTCCTACAAGGTATCAGGTGGTTTGCACGGCGTGGGTGTCTCAGTGGTTAATGCCTTGTCCGACTGGCTGAAACTGAAAATTTACCGCAAAGGCAAAGTACACCAGATGGAATTCCATCGCGGTGTGCCACAAGCGCCCTTGGCAGTCACTGGTACGACTGATAAAACCGGCACTGAAGTCCACTTTCTGGCCTCTGTTGATACCTTTGTGTTGGTAGAATACCACTTTGAAATTCTGGCCAAACGTATCCGCGAACTGTCCTTCCTGAATAACGGCGTGAAAATCGAACTGATCGACCAGCGCACCGGTAAGTCAGAAAACTTTGCCTTTAGCGGCGGTGTGAAAGGGTTTGTGGAATACATGAACCGCAGCAAAACCGTGCTACACCCCAAAGTGTTTTACGCCATGAGCGAAAAAGACAACATCACCGTTGAAGTGGCTATGCAGTGGAACGACAGTTATTCCGAAACCGTGCAATGTTTCACCAACAATATTCCACAACGCGATGGTGGTACACATTTAACCGGTCTGCGTACCGCAATGACGCGTACGCTGAATCAATACATCGAGCAAAACGAGTTTGCCAAAAAGGCGAAGGTAGAAACCACCGGCGACGATATGCGCGAAGGTATTACCTGTGTATTATCCGTCAAAGTGCCAGACCCTAAATTCAGCTCACAAACCAAAGACAAACTGGTCTCCAGTGAAGTACAACCGGTGGTGTCAGAAATTGTCGCCGCTAAACTGGCTGAATTTCTTGCAGAAAACCCCATTGATGCCAAAATCGTCTGCGGCAAAATTGTCGAAGCCGCACGTGCGCGCGAAGCCGCACGTAAAGCACGTGAAATCACCCGCCGTAAAGGCGTGATGGACACCATGGGCTTGCCAGGCAAACTGGCTGATTGTCAGGAAAAAGATCCCGCCATGTGCGAACTCTACCTTGTGGAGGGTGATTCTGCAGGAGGTTCAGCCAAGCAAGGGCGAGACCGCAAGTTCCAGGCTATCCTGCCACTCAAGGGTAAAATTCTCAACGTAGAAAAAGCACGATTTGACAAACTGCTGGGTTCGGCTGAAATTGCCACACTGAATACCGCCATGGGCACCGGCATAGGCAAAGACGACTTTAATCAGGAAAAGCTGCGCTATCACCGCAACATCATCATGACCGATGCGGA
>CAYYBN010000307.1:0-2533 GCA_964470225.1 uncultured Methylotenera sp.
TTGCTTTTATGACGATGTGTCGTCATAGATTCGTCAACGAGTCTTCACCAGATTGTCATTTAGGCTGGTTAGGGTATGGGCATGCACAAACCACTCACCCTGATACTGGCTTGTAGCCTTTGGCTGACTCTACCACTAGAGGCCCATGCCTGGGGCTTGTATGCCCACCTCGCCTATACCCAATATCTACTGGGGGCATTGCCATTACTACCCGCACCTTTGATGCGAGCCGTTCAACGTTTTCCTAGTCTGGTATTGGCTGGCGCCTGTTTACCTGATCTGGCGGTGGTGTCTCGCCGCTTTAGACACAGTCACGGCTGGGGTCTGGGACAACAACTGATACACAGTGACAATGAGGAAATGCTGGCGCTCGGTGTTGGCTATAACGGCCATTTGCTGGCCGATGTGGTTGCACATCAGCACTTTGTGCCCAGCTTTGAAGCAAAATGGAATAACCCCAGCCTGCGTACCCATGCCTTTGCCGAATGGGCCATGGATGCCTACTTGTACCAGCCACAATTGACCATGCCTGGCCCTTTACTGCTGGCCGAACAGACACGCATAGTGACCACACTGGCGCCGGTACTGGATATTGACCATGCCATGCTGCAAGGTGCCATCCGTCGGCTGGCGCGCGCCGATCAGGCCTTGCGGCTCTCGCACATCCCGCAATGGCTGTTAATGCATTATCGTATACAGGATACAGAGTTTGAAACCAAGCTCGACTACTACCAAGCCCAGGTCAAGCTGACCATGAATGAACTACCTAAAGTGCTGGCGGGCACCTTTCCCAGTCTGCATGCCGAGCACATTCACCTTAGCATAGAACAACTGGACAGCTGGCGCAGCAAATGCCTGCAAGATGCCAGACTGCGTCCTACCCGCGCCATCGGCGTGTTCGAACACTACCAACATCAATGGTTTAAACAACCCGATTGCTAATATAGACTCAGGCACACCGTCGTCCGATACAGCGCAAACACATAAATTTAAAGACAAACAAAAACCCAGTTACCTCAATGATCACGAGGTTTTTAATTAAAGAATTTCCAGACTATTACCGTTCAGCAGTGTGGCGTTTACGGCGTTGATACCAACCAGTTGCACCACCACATCGGCTGTCGATAACCCATCCACCGCGTCTGAAATAAACAGATAAAAACTGCCGGTGCCATTCACCTTGAACAAAGCAACCTCACCCACACTGGTGTCTCCTGCCGTGAGCGAAGCCGCCACATCAGCCAAGGCATCCAGCATGGTTTTGCCTGAACCATTGGCAAAATTGGCGATGCCGGTCACACTGTCAATACTGGCCGTACTGGCTGTGGCGGTTGTCGTCACGCCCCCTATAGTCAGCGGTGCGTCGCTGTAGCGAATCACATCGCCGCTGTATTTGCGGTAATCCAGTAATAAATCGGCTTGCGGGGTGGGCAATTGACCACCTGAACTGTTCCACGCGGTGTCTCCGCCTGCAAACACAAACACATCCTTGCCCAACCCACCAGAAAGCCGATCTACCCCACTGCCACCTGACAAGGTGTCATTGCCCTGCCCGCCAATCAACGTATCGTTTCCAGCATCACCATACAGTTGGTCAGCCAGATTGGTGCCGGTCAGCTTGTCATGACCGTCCATGGCATGAAAAGCTAAGGCAGCTTTGGTGAAGGTAATCACGTTGTTCTCTTCGAGGATGGCGGGCAGCAACGTATCACTCAGGTCATCAAACACCTGTTCTACCTCGTTACCCTCAAAGTAATCGCCCAAATTCAATGGTTGTAGCAATGACTCGGTGACCACGCTACTGACAATACTGACACCCAAACCGCCATCCACCCAGGTCACATTTTTCAATGACAGTTCGATGTCTTCATTCACTGTTCCACTCAGCGTCAACGCAAACTGTTGGCCGGCATCGCTAAAGCTGTAGCTTTTAATGGTTTGCAAAGACGTGTAGGTCGAGGTCAGGTCATTGGCCGTGTACTCAAAGGTCTGCTCTACATTCAGTTTGTACTGGCCTATGCTGTAGCTCTGCTTGGTGCTACTCACCGTTTTCTCGTCGTTGTCGGTAGTGGTTTGGGTGACGCTATCACTGTAACTGGCCAATAAGTCATCACTGGTTGCAGTCGTGCCCAGTGTGTCTTTATAGGTGTAGCTGACTTTGCTGGTGGTCACGCCGGTCACGGCACCACTGCTGCTCGGCTTGAAAGACTCGCTGTAACCACCGGTATAGCTGACATTGTTATCGCCACTTTTTAAAGTGACAGTCGTGTCAAAATTATTGTTGTCCTTGCGGCTGGTTTTCAGCGTCACCACCGATTGATTGCCACTGGTGAAGGTGAGCGTATTACTGGTCGCATCCGGATTGAAGGCTTTTTCTTCCAGCCAGTCCTGCGCCATAATATCGCCTATGTCTATCAGATAACCAGCGTAGGCATCGGCATAAGCGGCGATCCCGGCAACACTGGGCAAACTCTGGCTAGGATTTTCGTAATCAAACTCAGTCGCCAGTACCTCAAGGCCCGTAATGTAATTT
>CAYYBN010000308.1:0-2528 GCA_964470225.1 uncultured Methylotenera sp.
GTCATGGATGCGCGCACCGGCCATTTTGTAATGGTTGGCTGCCGAGTTGAGGATGCGCACAATCATCTCGGCATGGGCTTGTTCTTGGCCGCTGGCAGCGCCGTCTTCACAGTCGCAAGTAATGTCAAATACCGGGCCGACGCCATTTGGATTGGCCGGGTCTTGCAAAGACAGGGCCTTTAAAATCAGTTTCTCGCTTCCGGCAAAGTGCTCGCAGGCCGGAATCACAGGGAACGGTTTTTCACCGCCAAACAATGCCTGGTTAGGATGAACTGCCATGTTTAGTTTCCTTTACGTGGAATAAGAACGGTGTAATCGAGGTCTAGCACCACATTCGGGTGATAGCCCTGTGCTGTTTTAATGCTGGAGCACTCGCTGGCTGTCATATTTTTCAGGCCCACCATGCGCAGACGCAAGGCGCCTGCTTGCGGATGATTGAGTGCCCATTTCTCCAGCACTTCGGTCACACAATAGAGGGTGTCACCGGCGTAACTGGGGTTGGCGTGGCTACCGCCATTGATGGCGAGTATGCACAGGGCATTTTCCAAGCCTTCGTAGCTCAATGCACGGCAGGCGGAAATCACCACGCCGCCATACACCAGCCGTTGGCCCTGTGGCGTGGCTTGCATCAGGTGTGCATCAAAATGCAGTCGGGCATTGTTCTGATACAAATGCGTCGCCATGGTATGGTCGCTGTCATTGATGGTCAGCCCGGACGGGTGATTGAGTCGTTCGCCAACTGCATAGTCTTCCCAGAAATACTGGCCGCCCGTGACGAGGCTAATTTCGCGAAGATCCATTTCATTCGGCACGCCTAAACGCGCGGGCAAGCACAATTGCTCGGCCTCGACATACGCTGGCAGGGCGGGGATGACGGTTTCAGGTGCCGCGGCGTCCAGGCTATGTTTATGTACCATGACCCAGCGTACCCAGCTCATGACAAGTTGCTGATCTTGATTGCGAGTAGTTGATCGCACCCAGACCACCCCGTTTTTACCACTGGAGTTTTGTTTCAGGCCAATCACTTCACTGCTGGTGGTCAGCGTGTCACCCACATACACCGGTTGTATAAAACGAATGTCGGCATAGCCCAGATTGGCCACGGCGTTGACTGAAATGTCCGGCACCGTTTTACCAAAGGCAATATGAAACGCCAGCAGGTCATCTACCGGTAACTGCGGATAACCCAAAGATTGCGCAAACGGCACACTGCAATGCAGTGGCTGACGGGCGCCGGTCAGTGCGATATACAAGGCGCAATCACCGGCTGTGATGGTGCGCGGTGTGGCATGTGGTATGACTTCGCCCAGTCTGAAATCTTCAAAATAACGCCCGGCGTGAATTTTGCCTGTCATCACAATTCCTAAAAAACGATGCCTAAAAACGGTGGACTTTAAATAAAATCTTCTTCCAGCTCGGCAATGGCCTCGGCCAGTTGAATCAGCCTTTGCGCGGCCTTGATGTGGTGGTGTTCGACCAGTTTGTCATTGACCACCACCGTACCGCGACCGCCTTCATTGGCTTCCTTTAGCGCCTTGATAATCAGTCTGGCATGTTCGACTTCGGCACGCTGTGGTGTGTAGGCATCATTGCAGTAGGCGATTTGTGCCGGATGCACCAGTGATTTGCCATCCATGCCCATGTCACGACCCAAGCGGCAGGCGTATTCAAACGAATGCATGTTCTTGAAGTCGGAGGTAATGCCATCAATCACCCCTTTGCCATAGGCGCGGGCTGCCAGTATCACCATGGACAATGAGGTCAGAATGGCGGAACGTTCATGCGTGACGCGGGCATGCAGCTGCGAAATCAAATCGGAAGTGGCCATTACCATGCAAATAATGCGGTCAGAAGCGGCTGCAATTTCTTTGGCATTGAGCACCGCCAGCGGACTTTCGATCATCACCATCATTGGCACGTCTTTGCCACCGGCATCATCCAGCAGTTGCTGTGCCTGCAATACGTCTTCGCGTGACTCGATATTGGGAAACAAAATGGCATCTGCGCCAATATTTGCTACCGCCTTGATGTCGTCGTGGCCCCAAATAGAGTCGAGGTCATTGACCCGTACCACCACTTCACGATTGCCATAGCCCCCTTGTTGTACGGCGGCCACTACGTTGTCGCGGGATTGCAATTTGGCATCCACTAATATGGGATCGCCCAAATCAAGGATGACCGAATCCGCCGCCAGACTGCGCGCACGCTCTAAATAGTGCAGATTACAGCCTGGCACATACAGCATGGAGCGTCTGGGTCTCAATGCATAGGTCATGAAGTCACCTGTATTGTTTTAAGAATGATTCATTATTCATGATAAAAAAAATCATGTCAATAAATATCTTATGTCTTATATAAGATATAAAATACTGGACAAATGAAATTCTAGTATGTTATAAATTCACTCAACGCACATTCGCCATGTATGCATGGCTGGAGATTGGAAAATGAAGATGGACAATCAGTTGGGGTCACCAAGTTATCGTCCTTTATATGATCAGATTAAGGTACTGATTACCCAGAGTCTG
>CAYYBN010000309.1:0-2524 GCA_964470225.1 uncultured Methylotenera sp.
TTCTGGCCAGTATGCGCTTGGTATCTTGGCGGGCGTTTTGTGTTAGCCCGCGTAGGCCGGACTCGTTCCAATTCCGCCGAATCAGGTTTTGATTAATTGGGGTCAGATTAAAAATTACTTTATATGATTAGTATTCATCCATCAAATCAGCTCAAAAAAATGGTTTAAGATTTGATAGATTGACCTCTAATGTTTATACCTAAATTACTCGTTTCCCTTTTTTTACTGAGTTGTAATTTGGTCATGCTGGTTGAGGCTGAAGAAGAGAAAGATATAAATAAAAAACACATTTCTGTAATAAAAGCGCAGTCAATAGAAAGAATAGAATCATCAAAGGGGCATTTTTTATGCTCAGAAATAGGTTTGATTAATCAGGGTGTCGGTCTTGAGCAGGACTATCTCTTTTTTAATGAATCCCCTAGAGAGTTTATTTGCAAGTCTGGAATGGGTGGTTCATTTTGTTCAAGTCAAAGTGAAAGTGAGCGTTGTGTTTGCCCACCCCGCAAATGGGAAGACGATGGTTGTCGGAAAAAATATAGTGATTATTTAAAACTTAAATTCGAAAACTTCCAAAAAGCACATAATAAAATCAATAAAAATACAAAGTAATGCTTTCTGCTGACACCCATCATTCAAGCGTAAGGCCTAAAGGCGCAAATTAATTCATTTGTTGGGGAAATATTGGGCGTATGGATTTATTCATCTTATTGTCGTGTTTTATATTCGTGTATTTTCCGTTAATGGCAGCGTTTGAAATTTCACCAGCCTGGCAGCCGCAATTATCAATTGCAGGGCAACCGTCCTTATACCCCTGAGAATATTAGTCGCCGTGTGCAGGCTTGGCTAGCCGAAGCCGGGTATGCCACACCGCAGGCCTTTATGCAGGCCATGCAAGCGTTTCAGGCAGAGTTGAATTAAACGATTTTTTGAAACAAAAAAGCCTCTAAACACAGCTGGTTTCAGAGGCAGATGGGCGGATTGAAAAGCCCCTGGGAAGAATGTTAAAAACGTTTGCCTATGCCCAAGCTGATGACCCACGGGTTGACATCCAATGAGTCTATTTTTTTCCAGCCGCTGGCTGTTTGCAGTTTGACATCGGTATCTACCCACAAGTATTTGATATCCGCATTGAGTAGCCAGCCCTGTTGCAAGTTGACATCTACCCCTGCCTGCAAGGCTGGGCCAACGCTGCCGCGGTCAACCTTGATATTGCTGCCTGCCAATGGCCCCTGACGGATTTCCAGGTGGCGGTCCAACATCACGGTGACGTTCAGCCCGGCACCCAGGTATGGATCTATGGTCTGGTCCGGGTTGAAGTGCCATTGCGCGGTCAGCGTGGGCGGTAAGGCGTCAATGCTACCCAATAACTGGTTAGGCACTGTGGTGCCAGTTTCTTTGTGGATGCTGACATCATGTTTGGTGCCTAACGCCAATATCAGCTCGGTGGCGATGTGCTTGGTCCAGTAGTAGCTGATGTCTAACTCTGGGATGGTGTTGCTGTCCAGCTTGAGTTCTGCGCCGGGTGACATCACATTAGCCACGTTTTTATTCACGGTTTTGCCGAGGTCGCTAGATTCATTCGGGCGCACATTGGTGGCACGCAAGCGCACGACCCAGTCGCCTTGCTCGGCATGTGCAGTGCACATGGGCAGCAAGCCTAGGGCCAATAAAAGCAGAGGGGTTTTCATGACGGGCTCCATCCAACAGTTAAACGATGGAGCCATTGTAGGCGGTCAACAAAAAGGCATATTGACTCAGGTCAATTCACGTACAGGTAATTCAGCGCAGAGTCTGCGCAACAAGCGCTTTAAACCAAACCTAAGGATTCACGGAATAAGTGGCTGCGCGAGCAAATTGCTACGTTGCGCGGTACTCGAAACCGCTCTGTACACCGCGTACACTCTCGGTTCCAGCGTTCCATGCGCCTTGCACTTTATCTCGCTCGCTTACTTCTTCCGTATATCCCTAATAGTTCTGGCGTTGCTTCCAGGCCTCATCCAGCGCTTTGGATTTTTGTTCAAACAGCGTTTTGGCATTGTCGATATTGTTGCGGCTGGTCACTTCTTCAGCTTGTAACTGTTTCAGTTTTGCCTGCTCTTTTTCTATCAGCGCCTGTTGCGCTTTAATCCGCGCTTGCAGGTCTTCATGCTTGGTTACTGCATCGCGATAGGCATCACGGGCATTGGCCGCTTCATTTTGCTCGGACAAGATATTACGCGCCTGTGCCGGCAATGCCGCACACAGCCACAATACACACACCATACTTATTAAACGCATGCTGACTCCCAATAAATGGCGATGCATGATTGTACCTCGACAGGCACATTTGCCTGCAAGCGAGGGGATGTTAAAGACAACAAAAAACCCGCCACTGGGCGGGTTTTCGTTTCAAGCGTGGCTTGAATTATTTGTTCATGACGTACATTGTCACTTCAAAGCCGAAACGCATTTCGGTAGCAGCTGGTTTAGTCCACATAATCGTCTCCTTAAAAGTTTGTTTACATCACATCATCATTGATGTGTT